>NZ_JBEUEL010000008.1:0-98112 GCF_041725775.1 Pueribacillus sp. YX66
AAAGAATGGAAGAAGATAAAAACGAAACAGACAAATCTCGTCAAATTAGGTGTAGACAGAGAAAAAGCGTGGGAATGGGCAAATAGCCGCAAGGCTTACTGGCGAATTGCTAACAGTCCTATCCTGCACAGAGCTCTTGATAACAAATACTGGCGAGGACTAGGTCTGAAAAGTCTTTTGAACAGATATCAAACAATGCGTTGGACTTAATGAAACCGCCGTATACGAGAACCGTACGTACCGTGGTGTGAGAGGGGAAGGTTAATCACCTTCCTCTACTCGATTTATGAGAAACTTCTTCTTTCGGCTTTGCCAAAAAGCCAGCTATGGCAATACTTAAAAGCACTACCCAAAATGTAAACTTCCATACAGTGCTTTGTGGAAATGCTTCAGGGATAATCGCTAATGCTGGATGAGCGAACGTGAGCATGACAAGTTTTACCCCAACCCAGCCTACGATAATAAATGCTGCAGTTTCTAATGCGGGACGATCATGTAAAAGCTTAACGAACAAAGTGGCTGCAAAGCGCATAATGATAAGTCCAATCATGCCACCTAAGAAAATGACAGCGAACTGTGCTCCATCCATACCGCCTATTGATGGAAACGGCGTTGTTGGAAGTGTGATCGCTAATGCGAATGCAGCAAGGATAGAGTCAACTGCGAATGCAATATCGGCAATCTCAACTTTAACGACGGTCATCCAAAAACCAGATTGTCTTTTTGGTTTTACACGTTTTTGTTTGCTGCTTTTCACGTTTGCGCTGTACGTTTTCACGAGATGATTAATACTTAAAAACAGAAGGTAAGCAGCTCCAATCGCTTGTAATTGCCAGATGTTTACGAGATAAGATATGACGAAAAGTGCAATGAAGCGAAGGACAAAAGCGCCAGCTAATCCATAAAACAAGGCTTTTTTTCGTTGTTTATTTGGTAAATGCTTTACCATGACTGCCATCACGAGTGCGTTATCGGCAGCGAGTATGCCTTCGAGACCGATTAAAATGACGAGAACCCATAAATATTCTAGAATTAACGCTGTTTCCATTCCAGAAACCTCCTCGTAAAATAAAAATGACCTTTACTTCTCGTCCAGTAAAGGCCATACAAAGTATAAAAAACCTTTACCGCACGTTGGCAAAGGTCTTGCTAACAACATACTTGTTGCCAACAAAGCCGAGGATTGCTCCTGGATTGACGACTTTGCTGCTAAAGCTACTCCCCTTTGGGTCATTACTTGTTACTTCTACTATAAAAGAAAGTAAACTGAACGTCAAATACTTTTTTACGAAAGTGACAACTATAACTGTTATGTCCGGTGTGCGACTTAAGCTTGTGTTCAGGCTTTCAGTATTATCGTTAACATTTATTATAAAGAGACAGATAGACTACGAACGACTGCGACGCGTAAGCGCGTGTTAGGAAGCTCTATATCTGTGCCTAAGATTCGCTACCTATAAATAGAGGCACGGCAGACTTAATACGCCACATTCTGTGGCAACGTCTGCTTGCCCCACTCCTGTGTGCCTAAGTCTCGTTTTTCCACGTTTCAATCGTACATACAGGTGTTAAAATCGTGATAAGTTTTGCTACTCGTTTGCTTACGCAAATGATTACTTTAAATCAGTGGCTTTTTTGAAACGATGACCCCATCTTCGTCAGCGTAAACGTAATCGCCAGGTTGCCAGTTCACACAACCGAATGAAAACGTACCATTTCGTTCGCCTTCGCCTTTTTTCTTACTTTTCAATGGGTTTGTGCCAAGTGCAAAAACACCAATATCAATCTTAGCAATATCAGCAGAATCACGAATACAGCCATTAATAATAACGCCCGCAATTCCTCTTGATTCGGCAATGCCAGCGAGGCGATCGCCCATTAATGCACATTTTTTTGAACCTCCGCCATTTACGACGATCACGGAGCCTGCAGGTACTGTTTCGAGTGCTTCTAAAAAAAGCACATTATCTTCGTATACACTGACTGTTTCAATTTTTCCAGAAAAACGTTTTCTTTTTCCATACGATTTAAATCCGAGTTCACACACTTGTACATCGTTTGCGTGATCGTCACACAAATCGGCCGTTTTAAAATTCGTCATGAGCCATTCCTCCAATTTCTTTGTGATATCTTAAGTTTTTTTAAGAAAAAAGCAGAAAAATGTATGTAACGTGATTACATATCATATCGTAACAGATGATACGTTTCGGTGCTACTGTGAAAAAGTATAAACATAAATATGGTATGCTTAGCAATAATGGGATTTTAAAAGCGAGGCGCGTATGATGAAAGACATTTCAAGTTCACTCATTATTGATGAAGCGATAAACAAGCTTAAAAATATGAAAAACGGTCAAAGTGACCGCTCTATCGTTGAACATTTGTACGCCATTCGAGCGTATTGTGATTTGCTTATTAAAATATATGAGGGTGACATGGAGCCGACACAAAAGCGACCGAAACAAGTTGTAGAAAAACATGAATCACCTCGAGATGATTATGATTCGATTTTTGATTTCTAGCTTTCGTATCCATTGACAAGTGTTTCAAGTTTGCCTGTTTCAGGATCAATAATTAGTCCGTGAACAGCGGTATCTTTCGGAAGGAGAGGGTGATGCTGAATCATGTCGACACTAGATTTTACTCCTTCTTCAACCGTGTCAAAACCTTTCAGCCATGAGGCTAAGTCAATGCCAGCATGTTCTAACGTCGTTAATGTTTCTTTGGAAGCTCCGCGTTCAACGGCTTTCTTAAGAATTGTTTTCGAGTCAAGACTTTGCATACCACAATCACGGTGTCCAACAACACAGATTTCATCAGCATTCAGCTCATAGACGGCAACGAGAATGCTGCGCATAATACTTCCAAATGGATGTGATACGATGGCACCGCCATTTTTAATAATTTTAACGTCACCATTTTTTAAGTTCATCGCATTGGGTAACAATTCAACAAGTCTCGTATCCATACACGATAATACAACGAGCTTTTTATTTGGAAATTTTGTCGTTTTATATTTTTCATATCGTTCATTTTCAACAAAAGTACGGTTAAACTCTAAAATTTCATTAAGAATTGTCATAGAATTCCCCCAATTTTTTAATGATTACATAAGTATACACGATCTTTTTCAGAATCAATAGTAAAAACATGCAAGAAGTAACTCATTTTGATATCTTGTAAAAAGAAATAACCGATGTTATGGAGGAATTGAAGATGAAAGCATTTTTAATTTTAGGTGCATTGAATGCATTTCTTGCGGTTGCGTTAGGTGCATTTGGAGCACATGGTTTGGAAGGTAAGCTTTCTGAACGATTGATGGACGTTTATAAAACAGGTGTTCAATACCATATGATGCATGCACTTGGACTTATTTTTATTGCGTTGCTAGCAGATCGGTTCACAGGATCGAATCTCATTCATTGGGCAGGATGGACGATGTTTATCGGGATTATTTTATTTTCTGGAAGTTTGTATGCGTTAAGCATGACGAATGTCGGTGTGCTTGGGGCGATTACACCATTTGGGGGCGTCGCGTTTTTAACTGCATGGACTTTCGTAGCTATCGCCGCCATTAAAGCATTATAGTTCTTGATATGAATATCAAAAGAAAAAAGAGAAATCGGATCGATGCCGATTTCTTTTAACGTCATCTCGAAGGGTAGGTTTCCAATGTGTAGGGGTATGTGTATTCAATTGGTTCATCGAATGTAACGTAATCAACGTAAACCATTAAAATGAGGTAGCGTCGATCGGTTTGCGGATCACGTAATATGACATGGTCGCGTCCAGCTGCTAAAATTTCACCTCGAAATACTTTTGCATTCCACTTTTCATTATTTTCAAATGTTGCATAAACAGTCGCTATCTTCCCGCGGTTTAAGCGTAAAATATTTTCAACATACGATTGTTCTTGTGGCAGTTGTCCTCCAGATCCCGGTCCGATTCCAGAAGGCACCGGGACAGTTGGTGTTAGTTGTTGCTGGTAACTTTGGTTCATTTGTTGCATCTGCTGGGGCAGCATTTGTGTCATTTGCGGTTGCATTTGTTGTGCTTGGTAGCTTTGAGCTGGATGTTGTCCGTAGTAAGGGTATTGACGATATTTTTGACTCAAAAAAAATCATCCTTTCCTTTAAAGTTAATTTTTTCCTTTCAAGAAGTTGGAATATAGTGCCAAACAGAAAGTTTTTGATTTGTTTGAAGGTTTGCTTTCATCGAACTTCTCGATCAAAATACACTTGGGCAATCTGTTTGCGTTGGACTATAAAAACAATGTGTTTTAAATCGTCCAGCATTCCATTGGTTATACCATTGTGCAGGACATGGACCACCTGGATCGAAAAACCAAAGGCTATTTGTTGCTGGATGAAACCGTTCTCCTTGAATTGTTCTTCGCGCTAGACGCTTATCTTGTTCTCGAGCACGTTGGTAAAAGTAACCTTTCATTGTTGCTTCAAATCCGCCGGGTCGTTGAAATACCATTTGTTCAATCGTTCGAATGTTAGTAAAATCTAAACAATCTACAAGAACGCGATTCACACCGACATTCCCGACCATAAGCATGCCGAGTTCCCCTTCACCTTCAGCTTCTGCTCGCATCAGCCGGGCCAATAATTCTACTTCTTTTTCATTGTGGGGAATAACTGCCATTTACTCACCTCTTTCTCTCATCGATGAATAAGGTGTTTGCCCAAACAGCTTATGCAATTTTTTAAAAAAAGTGCATAATAAAAAGCATATGCTGTACAGTAAAGTGAAGGTTGTTGCTTCAGTCTGATAACTAGTGAATCTTAAATTATCGTTTTATAAAGTAAAATTTATTCAGTTACCGCGTGGGATATGAAACACCGGAATTTGACAACGAAGAGGAAGTTGTTTGAGGAGTACCGTTCTATTAAAAACAAAAAGCTCCCGCAATAAACACGGAAGCTCATGATTATATAGCTAAAAATTTAGCAACTTCGTCTTTTTTCAGTAAATTACCGACGAAGAATGAACCAAATTCAGCATATTTAGCACTTGTTTCATCAAAGCGCATTTCATATACAATTTTCTTAAATTGCAGGACGTCGTGGGCGAATAATGTCACACACCATTCCCAATCATCAAACCCGACAGAACCACCGATAATTTGTTTGACTTTGCCAGCGTACTTACGGCCAATCATCCCGTGGTTGTACATGAGTTTACGTCTTTCATCCATTGAAAGCAAATACCAGTTTTGATCGACATTGCGACGTTTGTCCATCGGATAAAAGCAAATATGGTTCCATTCAGGAAGCTCAGGTTTCAAGCGTGATTGGATAAATGGATCTGTCTCAGGGTCTACATCTTTTTGTGGTATGTAGTTACCAAGCTCGGTGACAGAAACATAAGAGTAAACTGGAATGGTATACTGAGCAAATGTCGTTTTGTTAAATGCATTTTCGATTTCGTTTAATTCTTGCATCGTCGGGCGAAGAAGCATAATCATAAAGTCTGCTTTTTGACCTACGATTGAATACAACGTGTATTCACCTTCACGTTTTTCTTTTACAGCATCCCACTCTTCTAAAAAAGTGAGAAATTCATTAATTGCTGATTCCCGCTCATCATTGGATAACATTTTCCAAGCTGTCCAGTCCATTTTTCGAAAGTCATGAAGACAATACCAACCATCTAACGTTTGTGGTGCTTCACTCACAACAAAACCCTCCTTAAACTGATGAATATCACTTCATGTAGTTTAACTATAACATAGTGAGAATATGGAAAGAAAACGAACAAGTGAATGGTTTATAACAATTTATTGTATATGATGTGACAACCTCCTTTTTCAAGGCAAGAGCTTAAAAAGTCTTTTGAAAGCTACGGTTTGTGAGCACCGTCAAAACCGACATTCTGTGTCCCGAACGATTTCAATCGTCCTTCACTCACGATCGGTCCCTTTAAATGTTTAGCGGTAAGAGAACTTTTTTCGTCCGTAATTTGACTCGGTCATAATACGTTTTAAAAAGTATTGTTTCATCCTCATTTAAGTCTGTTTGAATGACGTGTCCATATTCGTTTAGTAAATAAATGAGCCGGCGATTTAATTCTGAATGAGCGATGTGTTGTGATGAAATTTCTGCTAGCGATGCCATCGCTTCAGGGTAAATTGGAGGGCAACAGTTCGGTTCATTGTCAGATGCTCGTTTGTAAAAATGTTCGATGACGCGTGCCCGCTCGGAGCCGCTACCACTCGTACATACATACACTTGAGTAGCGACACCGCCACGGATGCGACGTTGTGAAATGCCAGCAAACTTTTTTCCGTTAATGCTTAAATCATATCGACCTGGGCAGTAGGAACCGACAATTTCTCCAGTTTCAAAGTCAATTCCGTACGGAGCAAGCAGCATCCTCAAAAAAACTACCATCGTTTCAAACCCTTTTTCTATCGAGAGATTGTTATCTTTTTCATGTAAAATAAGCGATAGATTATAAATTCCTTCGTCAAGAACGACAGCGAGCCCGCCTGAATTACGCACGATGACGTTCCAACCGTCAGCCTTCAAAAACTCGACCCCTTCGCGCAACGCCGAAAGTCGTCCATCTTGAATGCCGAGGACGATCGTTTTGTCGTGCACCCAAGAGCGGGCGACAGCGGGCGATTGTTTTTTTCCGACGGCTTCACAAAGCGTATCGTCAAGTGCAAACGAAGAAAGTGCATCATGATTTGGTGCGAACTGTGAGTTTTCAATGACTCTCCACGTTTCTTGCGTTAAGATAGAATGTAAATTCATTGATTGATTTCTCCTCGTTATGTTTAAATACCTTTTGTTATTATAGCACGTTCAATCTTGTATATTTGAGGGGGTGCGTTCATGGTATATAACGAAAAGCTGCATGAAGAAAAAGTGTTTAAAGATCCTGTCCATCGTTACGTTCATGTTCGAGATAAGTTAATTTGGGATTTAATCGGGACGAAAGAATTCCAAAGGCTTAGGCGAATCCGACAGCTCGGTACGACGTATTTAACGTTTCATGGTGCGGAACATAGCCGCTTTAGCCATTCACTCGGCGTCTATGAAATTATGCGGAGAATCATTGAAAACTTTCAACAGTTTACGAACTGGAGTGAAGAGGAACGTCTGCTTGGCTTGTCCGCAGCGTTACTCCACGACATTGGTCACGGTCCATTTTCACATACGTTTGAAAAAGTATTTCATCTTAACCATGAAAAGTTTACAGAAGAAATCATTCTTGGTGAGACGGAAGTAAATACAGTTTTGTCGAAAGCAAATCAAGATTTTCCGCAACAAGTAGCAGACATCATTGCGAAAACGTCTAAAAATAAATTGCTCGTCAGTTTGATCTCAAGTCAAATTGATGCTGATCGGATGGACTATTTGCTTCGTGATGCGTATTTTACTGGGGTAAGCTACGGTCAGTTTGATCTTGAACGAATTTTGCGTGTCATGCGTTTCTATGACGATCAAGTCGTCATAAAGTCAACAGGCATGCACGCCGTTGAGCATTATATTATGAGCCGTTACCAAATGTATTGGCAAGTGTACTTTCATCCAGTTTCGCGTAGTGCTGAAGTCATTTTAAGAAAAATTTTACACCGAGTGAAAGATCTAGCGTCTCAAGGGTATGCATTTAAACAACCCCCAGATGTATTTCATTCTTTTTTTACAGGAAAAGTAAGCCTTTCGGAATATTTACAGCTCGATGAATCTTTTATTTTATACTTTTTTCAAAAATGGCAAGCAGAAGATGACGAAATTTTAGCTGATTTATGCCGACGCTTTACTAATCGTAAGCTGTTTAAATATATGGAATTTAATCCGATGCAAGTGAAGGAATGGTATGAGTTATATGAAGCGTTTCAAGAAGCGCAGATCGATCCAGATTATTATCTTATCCTTGATTCTTCCTCGGATTTACCCTACGATTTTTACCGTCCTGGAGAAGAGGAAGAACGGATTCCCATTCAATTGCTAATGCCAAATGGCGATGTTCGAGAACTTTCGAGAGAATCAGAATTAGTCGATGCGATTTCAGGGAAGAAACGTACGGATCATAAATTGTATTTTCCACTCGATCAAATTGAAGATTTATCGACGAACCGAGCGGCGAAACTGCGAATCGTTGAGATGCTGAAGCGAGGAGGCACATAAACAATGTTAGAAAATCACGCAAAATTAATGGCTGTATTGCAAAGCTCTGGAGAAATCGTTGGGAGAAAAAAGCTCCAAAAAATGATTTTCATCGCAAAAAAATTAAACTTTCCATTTTACGAAAAATACGATTTTCATTTTTATGGTCCATATTCTGAAGAAGTGACGTTGAAAATTGAAGAATTAGTAAACTTAGGGCTCGTTGTTGAAACACAAGAAAAAGTGGGTGGCTACGTGCAATATCGCTATTCTTTATCCGATAAAGGTGAGCAATTTTTAACAAACTATGATGTCAATCCCCTTGCGCTTCGTCGCTGTGTGAAAGTGATGAATCGTGAAAGTGCACGGTTCCTTGAACTCGTTTCAACGATGATGTACTTTGAACATTTAGAAAAGCATGATATCATCCACAAAGTTTCCGTCGTTAAAGAAAAACAGTACTATACCGAACGTGAACTTGCCGATGCCTTTGAATTTATTGAGACGTTAAAAACGCTCATTCATTGATTTTTCGCTCGTTTCCATTAATACGCGAATTCGAGACCAAAGTTTGTGTCCAACGGCATAACGGAATAGTAATAACGTTATATAGCAAGCGAAAATAATTGCAAATGTCGAAGTGAAAATCGCAACGTAAGAGAATAAAAACTCTCGTAATTCAGGTAGTGCTTTGCTCGGGAAAGGTAGAAGAAGCAGTAAGCTTATACATTCATACGTAATTGCAATCGATATGATTAGTGTATGAACGGAATGTTTGCTTGATGTCGGAAACAGTTTGCGATAAATGATGCTGAAGCAAGTGATTGAAATGGTGATCGCGATCAGGATCGGTGCACTGAACTGTGCAGTTAACATGTACAAGAAAAGGAAAGACAAGCTTGCACTGATTCCTATTCCGATTCCGAAAAATAAATAGCGCTGATGACAAATCCACGTTTTCATGTACGAGCGCTCTCCTTCAAAATGATCTTCTTAGTCCATCTATATACCCGAAGCATGGAAAAAATAACGTTTGCTGAATGACAGTTGTGACGGAACAGATACGAATACGAAGGGTTATCATATAAAACCCGATTCACTTGCAAAAATCCTTAATTCGAGTCGTTAGTGTCAACGAGTTAAGTTATGCTTCATGATGTCACAAATTGACATTTGCTACGAACGATGTGATAATCTTAATATGAGTATATGTTCATGCATGCATAATATAGGTAAGAGATAAGTATTGGAATGACGTCGTTTTTTCGCTTCATACACATTCAATTGTAAATAGACGAGAGTTTCTACCTACTGCATTTTTAAAAAATATGAAAATAGTCAACGATAGAAGAATAAGAGCACCTTTATAGACATGCAGCGATTAAACGAAAGCATTGATTTAGAGAGGAGCTTAAAATGGGGAACGATCATGGACATTTCGAATCACATGGGGCAAACAAAAAAGTTTTATTACTCAGCTTTATCGTCATAACGTTATATATGATTGTGGAGGCTATAGGCGGATTTCTTACAAATAGTCTTGCTTTGTTGGCAGATGCTGGTCATATGTTAAGTGACGCGATATCACTTGGGATTGCATTATTGGCTTTTACATTCGGGGAAAAAGCTGCAAATTATAGTAAAACCTATGGATATAAACGATTTGAAATTTTAGCCGCTGTTCTAAACGGGTTAACACTCGTTATTATAGCCATTTATATTTTTTACGAAGCCATCCAGCGATTTCAATACCCACCTGAAGTTGCTTCTAGAGGAATGTTAATCATCGCTACAATTGGCTTATTTGTTAATATTTTTGTAGCGTGGATTATGATGCGTGGCGGGGATGTAGAAGAGAACTTGAATATGCGCGGAGCATACTTGCATGTGATTAGTGATATGTTTGGTTCCATTGGTGCCATTATCGCTGCAATGCTTATCTTATTCTTCGGATGGAGCTGGGCAGATCCACTTGCAAGTGTTGCTGTTGCCGTACTCGTATTACGCAGTGGTTATTCAGTGTTGAAATCCGGGATCCATGTCTTAATGGAAGGAACACCACAAAATGTAGATATGAGCAACGTAATAAAAATCATCCAAAATACGCAAGGAATTGAAAACATTCACGATTTGCACGTTTGGGCGATCACAAGTGGATTCAATGCGTTATCTTGCCATGCCGTTGTAGATGACCAACTGTCGATAGCCGAAAGTGAACGATTGCTCAAGCAAATCGAACAAAACCTTGAACATCAAAACATTCACCATATGACGATTCAATTAGAAACATCGTCACATCAACATAACAATTCGATTTTATGTGAAATGAAAGTTGAACGATTTATACATCGGTAACATCATTCCTAATAGGACTGTTGAGTTCTATCACAAATGTTAAACATAAGGGGCATTACACTGGTTATCATGTCATGCCCTCATGTTCCGTTTACACGTGTGGCAAAAATATGAGTTGATATAAAAACAGTACAGCAAACACGTATAGTAGCGGGTGTACTTCACGCCACTTTCCTTTAGCCAGCTTCATTAATGGATAAGAGATAAATCCTAATGCAATCCCTGTTGCAATACTTGACGTAAGTGGCATACTAATGACGATAAGAAATGTCGGAAAGGCTTCATCAAAATCGTTCCAATTTATTTTGCCTAAGTTTCCTGCCATAAGCGCACCGACGACGATAAGGGCAGGAGCCGTAATGGCAGAAATACTTGATACCGCACTAACGAGCGGACCGAAAAAGGCCGCGATGATGAACAGTATACTGACAACGAGTGTCGTTAAGCCCGTCCTCCCCCCTGCAGCAACACCGGTGGACGATTCAATATAGGCACTTGTTGGGCTCGTACCGAACACAGCTCCAGCCGTCGCTGCAACGGAGTCAGCGAGGAGTGCGTGTCGAGCTTTTGGAAGCTTTCCTTTTTTCATTAACCCCGCTTGTTCAGCAACTCCGATCATCGTACCTGTTGTATCAAACAGCGTGACAATTAAAAACGAAAAAACAACAGCGTATAATCCGTAATGGACGACGTCCATAAATGCTTGCAACGGACTTCCGAATATAAAAAACTCTGGAAGAGCCGGTAATTTAACAAACCCTTCAGTAAACGAAAGTTGATCAGTAAAATAAGCGATCAACCCTGTAATGATCATTCCGATAAAGAGAGCACCATTGACATTCATTGCGATGAGAATAATTGTAACCGCTAATCCGATGAGCGCGAGTATGACAGAAGGTGAATGCAAATCACCTAACGTTACGAGGTTATCTGGATGCTCTGCTATAATACCGGACATTCGCAAGCCGATAAAAGCGATAAACAATCCGATTCCCGCAGTAATTCCGTACTTTAAATTTGCCGGAATGGCTTCGATTAATTTTTCTCGAAACGGAGTAAGTGATAAAATGATAAATAAAATTCCGGAAACAAAAACAGCACCGAACGCTACTTCGTAAGGAACGTTTGCTTGTCCAACGACTGAAAAAGCAAAATATGCATTTAGCCCCATTGCTGGCGCAATGGCGATCGGATAGTTAGCAAGAAGTGCCATCCACAGTGTTCCGATGACGGAAGCGATAATCGTTGCAATAAATACCGTATCAAAAGGTACTCCGGCATTAGACAAAATAATAGGATTGACGATAATGATGTATACCATCGTAAGAAATGTCGTAACTCCTGCTAAAATTTCTGTCTTAACGGTCGTGTTATGTTCTCGTAATTTAAACAACGTTGTCCTCCTTACACGTGTATATAAAAACACTTTTTAATCGTATTCATTTTGGGTCAGGTTTGCAAGAAAAAACGTTATAGCGGAATGAATTATGATTAATATGGTAAAATGTTAGATAAAGAATGCGGAGGGATTCGTAATGAAAGACATTTTTAAAAGTGACAATTCAGATTTTACGATCATCTCGAATGACTCAACAGATGGACACGGTGGTTTCGGTGCCGGTTCATTTTCTTTAAATAATATGACACCTGTCTTTGTTGATATTGAAGCAAATGAAGCTTTTATCGATGTCGGGGCCATGCACGCGCGAAGTAAGGTGGAAAAACGCGTAAAATTTTTACATGAAGAAGAAGCAGTTCCGAAACCTGCAAAGCCTTATTGGCTCGTCTGGGTGACGACTGAGCGATCAGAAGCGGGTCCGTATTACGCTGGAGTTGCTGCTTGTTATATGACCGTAAATAAAGAAGCAAAACGTGGTTTTAAAAATTTTCCTGATCATGTAAACAAAATGGATAAATCACGCAAAGGCCAAATTGTTGTCGCTCATATGGACGATAAGTCAAAAGCGATTTTAAAAGATTTTTTAAAAGGTTTTAATGCTGAAATGTGGGAGAATTCGAGTGAAAAATTAAAAAATGATCTGTCATAGCATTCGTTGTTCAAAATAGAGAGGAATGTGAGACAAAGTTGTTGATGATATAACAAAGTGTAGATTCATGAATGGTCGTTTTGCGAGGCAAAGTCTGTGAATCTTTTATGAAAATTGTAGAAAACTCTTGTCGTTCGTAGCGCGAACAATTAAAATAGATAGTACATGTGTAAATGAGCTGACAACATTCGGTTCCGTCTACCGAACTAGGAAGCACAATGAAACACATGTTACTAGGACACAAAAATGCCCGAGGAGAAATGAGCTTCTCGGGCATTTTTATTCGACAAAAGGTTTCAGTAAGATTTCCCACCATTTTTTCTCTTCTTCTTCAGCTGGTGTTTGCTGTCCTTTCTTATCGCCATGTAAAGGACAAGCATCAGTCGGTTCCGTTCCTTTTACATAATACATATATTTTGTCTGTTCACAGTCTTCTGTTGCACGTTGACCTGTTAAAGGGTCGATGCGTATGCCGATGACGTTATCTGTTGGCTTGAACTCAATGACGGGCTTATCTTTTAGCGCTTTTTCCATATAGTGAGCCCAAATTCGTTTTGCATAGCCGGTATCGTTCACTTTGTGTAATGTTTTTCCTTTATCGTATCCTGACCAGACGGCTGTTACGAGCTGAGGTGTATACCCGATCATCCAACTATCAGTTGACGTCGTACCTGATTTACCAGCCATCGGTCGCGTTAAAATGTTTTGAATCGAAGACCCAGTTACTGTTGTATATCCGTTTAAATTTTCATCGAACATGCCTGTCATTAAATTTGTCGTAACAAATGCAATATTTTCATCTAGCACTTTGTTTATTTTTTCTTTATGTTCGTAAATGATGTTTCCGTCTCTGTCGGTTACTTTTTCGATAAAATACGGCTCTGCTTCTTTTCCACTGTTCGCAAAGATGGCATACGCATGTGCCATTTCCATTACGCTAACAGGTTCTGTTCCAAGAGCAAGGGAAGGAAATTTAGGCAAGTGGCTTGAAATTCCAACTTTACTTGCAACATCGACGAGCTTGTCCAAGCCAATGAGTAAATGGGTTTTTACTGCGTACGTATTATCAGAAACCGCAATGGCTTGAGCGAGTGTAATAAAGTCATTTGCGTATCGATTTTCATAATTGCTTGGCGAATACGTATCGGCTCCGTCGTTAAATGTAAACGTCGTTTCTTCACTTAAGAGTGGAGTCGATGGTGTAAAGCCATGTTCGAGTGCAGCATAGTATAAAAGCGGTTTGAACGTACTTCCTGGTGCGCGTTTCGCCTTTAATGCTCGGTTAAAAGTACTTTTTTCATAGTTTCGTCCACCGACGAGTGCCTTCACGGCCCCGGTTTTTGGATCGATGGAAACGAGAGCCGTTTCTAGCTCCTCATTGTCTGTAATCGTACTCTCGATTAACGCTTCAGCTTTTTCTTGCATTGATTGATTGAGCGTTGTATAAATGTTTAACCCACCAGCTTCAACGACATCTTTGCTTAAACCGATTTCTTCAATTAACGCTTCTTCAACCGCGTCAAGAAAGTATGGTGCTATCGCTTTTTCACGTTCTTCTTTTTGCTTAATTATAATGTTTTCAGATTTTGCTTTACTTTCTTCCAGTTCTGAAATATAGCCGTTGCTTGCCATCGCTTCTAACACAACTTCTTGGCGTTGTTTTGCTTTGTCAAAAGCGCGTTCAGGTGAATAGTAAGTCGGACCTTTCGGAATTCCCGCGATCAAACTCGCTTCAGATAAAGATAGCTCTTTTGCCGATTTTTGAAAGTAATAATTTGCAGCTTCCTCAATTCCGTACGCTCCATGCCCGTAATAAATCGTATTTAAGTAGCCTTCGAGAATTTCGTCCTTTGAATAATTTAACTCGAGTCGAATCGCATAAAATGTCTCTTTCAGTTTACGAACCCATGTTTTCTCATGGCTTAAGTAAATGTTTCGGGCAAGCTGCATTGTAATTGTGCTCGCACCTTCTACTTTTGCTCTAGCCTTTATATTTGCGATCGCGGAACCTAAAATTCGTTTCATGTCAAAGCCAAAGTGGTTGTAGAACCGCTTATCTTCGATCGCGATTGTCGCTTCAATAAGTTCATCAGAAATATCTTGAAGCGAGACCCATTCTCGGTTGATTCCTGATTGGTTTGCTTTTGCGATCACGACATCGTTTTCATCGTAATACGTACTGTTTATTGGTACGTGCATCGGTGGCGGACCACTAATTTTTACATACCCAAACAAAAGAATGATAGCTGCAAACGTAAGGAGAACTGCATATCCAGCTGAGCGCAGTATCAATCTAGTAAAAATTGATTTTCGTTTTCGTTGTTGTCGTCTTCTACGTTTTATTCTTGATTCCATCACCTGACCCCCCTAAACCGATCGACTCGTTCAAGAACAGTATGGAAATTTTTCCAACATCTTAAACATGAAGGAAAAATTATCGTTGTTCTTGATTTCGGAAAGGGGAGTGAAAGATAATAACTGAATGAGATATGCTGTGCTACAATCAGGTGCGAAAGTAACTTGCTTGTGAAAAATAGCTCAGATAGGCAAGGTGGAACTTATTAAGCAGGAAGCTGTTGTTAATTGCGCATTGAATCATAAGTCGCTATAATGATAACGTTAATGACAGTTGCAGACAGGATGTGCTTTTTTTGACAAAGTTTTTTACACAGTCGGACATTCGCCTATTGATAGAAACGACAATTACGGTGGAGTCTAGACGAGAACATTCCCGTCTCATCGTTAACGGAACGATCTATTCAAAGGGCGACATAACCTTTTGTATATACAAAGAATCAACTGAAAGCGGAGAAGTGAATCATACGATAAAAATTGACGCGCGCTCGCGGTCGATTACGGTCAGTCGAAGCGGTGCGGTGTCGATGCGTCAACGTTTTATCCCTTCTCAAAAAACAGAAGGAACGTATCACACACCATACGGGTCGCTTCCAGTTACGACGTTAGCGAAAAAAATACAGTTTACATGGGATGATAAGCAGAAAAAAGGAACGCTTCTACTTGCTTATGATCTTTGGATACAAGGGAACTATACGGGTTTTTATACAGTGAAAATACATATGGAGGGAGTTTAGTCGTGAATATCGTTGAAACGGTTCAAAATAAACTAAAAGAAGAAATTACCTCTGCCGTTTTAAAAGCAAAACTTGCTGAGCAAGACGAAATGCCGAACGTTATGCTTGAACTTCCGAAAGAGAAAGCACATGGGGATTACGCGACGAATGTTGCGATGCAACTAGCACGAATTGCAAAAAAGCCGCCTCGTGAAATTGCGGAGGATATCGTAGCGAATATGAACAAAGAGAATGCTTCGATTTCGAAAATTGATATTGCTGGACCGGGCTTTATCAACTTTTTTTTAAATCAAGATTACTTAACTACTATCGTTCCGATGATCATTCAGTTATGTGACGAATACGGAAGGTCAAATTTTGGAGAAGGTAAGAAAGTTCAAGTTGAATTCGTGTCAGCAAACCCGACAGGTAGCCTCCATCTCGGACATGCAAGAGGAGCAGCATATGGTGACACGCTTTGTCGACTATTAGACAAAGCGGGCTATGACGTGCATCGTGAATATTACATTAATGACGCGGGAAACCAGATTCAAAACCTTGCTTTGTCAGTAGAAGCACGTTATTTTCAAGCGCTAGGCCTAGAAAAAGACATGCCTGAGGATGGATATTATGGTGAAGATATCATTCAGTTTGGACGTGAACTAGCCGAAACGGAAGGCGATCGATTGATCCAAATGCAAGAAAAAGAAAGACATGATTTCTTCCGAAATTACGGTTTGCAAAAAGAACTCGAAAAAATTAAACAAGATTTAGAGGATTATCGAGTTAAATTCGATGAATGGTATTCAGAAACGTCGCTTTACACGTCTGGAAAAGTGAACGACGTGCTTAAAAAGCTTAAAGAGCGTGGAGAAACATATGAAAAAGACGGAGCTGTCTGGTTTCAGTCCACGGCCTATGGAGACGATAAAGATCGTGTACTCATTAAGCAAGACGGAACATACACGTATTTAACACCTGATATCGCGTACCATGAAGATAAATTTAAACGCGGTTTTGAAACAGTTATTAACGTTTGGGGTGCCGATCATCACGGCTATATTCCGCGGATGCGTGCAGCCGTCGAAGCACTAGGTTATGACCCAAGCCGATTTAAAGTTGAAATCATTCAAATGGTAAATTTAATGCAGAACGGCGAAAAAGTGAAAATGAGCAAACGAACAGGAAAAGCAGTAACCCTTCGTGAGCTTATGGAAGAAGTCGGCATCGATGCGATGCGTTGGTTTTTTGCAGCACGGAGTTCTGACTCGCATCTAGACTTCGATATGGATTTAGCCGTTTCACAGTCGAATGAGAACCCTGTTTATTATGTGCAATACGCACATGCAAGAGTGTGTAGTATTTTACGCCAAGGTGAGGAGCTCGGCTATGAGTATACTGAAAACGTCGAGTTAACAAGTCTATCCTCTGAAAAGGAAATCGAACTATTAAAAAAGCTCGGTGAATTTCCACAAGCAGTCGCTGATGCTGCTGATAAGCTTGCTACCCAAAGAATGACAAACTACGTGTTTGAACTCGCATCTGCTTTACATAGCTTTTACAACGTTGAACGTGTTATAGACGAAGAGAATGTTCAACAAAGTAAAGCGAGATTCCAATTGATGAAAGCTGTTCAAATTACGCTCAAAAATGCACTCGCGTTACTAGGTGTTTCAGCACCAGAACGAATGTAATGCATAACGTAGAGACAAAAAGTCGTTCGCACCATTTTTTGTCTTTGCTAATTTGTTAAATTTGCGGTGTGACGTATTAAACGTTTCATCACAAGCATATTGGTATGATTTTTCAATTAAGATAAGCCTTTTGAATGAATGCTCATTCAATATTTTTGGTATAATCATTCGTAAAGACACGTTTGCAAATTTCTTTCAATTTTGATTAAATAAGGCTAACAAAAGGGGGAAATAACATGGATAATCTTCTCGTGATAAACTTGATTGCGACGATTATCGTAATCGGTTATGCAGTTTATTTATTCGCTTACGTAGTAAAATCGCGAGTCGAATTTATTAAACTAGGAAAAAAACCTGAATTTCGTTTGACGACAAACGAAAGAATTCACAATTTAATGGTCAATGTCTTTGGGCAAAAGAAGCTCATGAAAGACAAAAAAAGCGGGACCATTCATGTGATGTTTTTTTATGGCTTTATTTTAGTTCAATTTGGTGCGATTGACGTTATTTGGAAAGGGATCAAGCCGGGAAGTCATTTGCCATTCGGCCCACTTTACCCAGCATTTACATTTTTCCAAGAAATCGTCACACTTACGATTTTAGTTGCGGTTGCATGGGGTTTTTACCGCCGTTATATTGAAAAAATCCCTCGTTTAAAGCGCACGATTTTTGCTGGACTTGTCTATTACTTAATCGGAACATTAATGTTAACTGTTCTTCTCAGCAATGGAATGGAAATCATTTGGCATGAACAATCTTTAGCATGGACATCACCAATTGCTTCCATCATTGCATTTGCGTTTCAAGGCATTAGCCCTACGGCTGCCGGAGTTCTATTCTATGTTTTCTGGTGGATTCACTTACTCGCATTGCTAGCTTTCTTAGTGTACATTCCACAAGGAAAACACGCACACTTAATAGCAGGTCCTGCAAACGTTTGGCTAGGTCGTACGGAACCAGTTGGTAAACTAGCTTCCATCGATTTTGAAGACGAAACAGCAGAAGTATTCGGAGTTAACAAAATCGAAGACTTCAACCAAAAGCAGTTAGTCGATTTATATGCCTGTGTTGAATGCGGACGTTGTACAAACATGTGTCCTGCAACAGGGACAGGAAAAATGTTGTCACCGATGGATTTAATTTTGAAATTACGTGATCATCTAACAGTAAAAGGTGCTGCTATAACTTCCCGCACACCGTGGGTACCGGCATTTGCCCTTTCAAATACGTATGGCAACCAAGTGGCTTATCAAGCTCGCCAAGCAGCTGGCGGTGAAACGGCAGCAGCGAGCGAAGGTGAAATGCTTGCTCAAGCGATCGTCGAAAATGATCTTATTGGTAATGTTATTACCGAAGAAGAGATTTGGGCTTGTACAACGTGCCGTAACTGTGAAGATCAATGTCCAGTTATGAACGAGCACGTTGACAAAATTATCGATATGCGTCGTTATCTCGTACTTACAGAAGGAAAAATGGATCCAGAAATTCAACGCGCTGTAACGAATATCGAGCGTCAAGGGAACCCTTGGGGGATTAACCGTAAAGAACGCGAAAATTGGCGTGAATTGCGTGACGATGTCCATGTTCCGACAGTAAAAGAAATGGAGAAAGCCGGAGAAGAGTTTGAATATCTTTTCTGGGTTGGCTCAATGGGCTCATACGATAACCGAAGCCAAAAAGTGGCATTATCATTTGCAAAAGTAATGAATGAAGCTGGTATTAAATTTGCCATTTTAGGAAACAAGGAAAAGAATTCTGGAGATACACCTCGTCGTATCGGAAATGAATTCCTTTTCCAAGAGCTGGCTGCTAAAAACATTCAAACGTTTGAAAAACACGGCATTAAGAAAATCGTTACGTGTGACCCACATGCATACAATACGTTGAAAAATGAGTATCCTGAATTTGGTCTTGAAGACGTTGAAGTGTACCACCATTCAGAACTACTTGCACAGTGGATTAAAGAAGGTAAAATTAAGCCTGTTCACGAAGTGAACGAAACGATCACATTCCACGACTCTTGTTATCTTGGTCGTTACAACGAAGTATATGATCCACCGCGTGAAGTACTTGAAGCCATTCCTGGTGTGAAAATCGTTGAAATAGAACGTAACCGCGATACAGGGATGTGTTGTGGTGCGGGTGGTGGACTCATGTGGACAGAAGAAGATACAGGTTCACGGATTAACGTTGCACGTACTGAGCAAGCATTAGCAGTTAACCCATCTGTCATTTCAAGTGGATGTCCGTATTGCTTAACAATGCTCAGTGATGGTACGAAAGCGAAAGAAGTTGAAAATGAAGTCCAAACGTTAGACATCGTAGAAATTTTAGAAAAATCCATTGTCAAATCTGAGGAACAAGTTGTAAACTAAAAATAGCAACAAGATTTTGACAGGAACGAGATTTATGAGTTCCCATCACAACTATGAGAAAAAGGATGTATGGGAACTCTTTTTTTGCGCATAACTGAGCGACTGCTCAGTCGCGAAAAGTTTTTAGAAAGTGAGGCGAGTTAAACATGGAGAGAAGCGTAATTATTGATGGTGCAAGAACGCCGTTTGGAAAATTTGGTGGTGCATTGAGTTCATTTTCAGCTGCAAAATTAGGTGGTTTTGCGATAAAAGCTGCGCTTGAACGTGCTCAAGTCGGTGGAGAACAGGTGGATGAAGTTATTTTCGGATCAGTATTACAAGGAGGGCAAGGGCAAATTCCATCGCGACAAGCAGCTAGACATGCCGGATTGCCTTGGGAAGTTGCAACAGAAACAATTAACAAAGTGTGTGCGTCAGGCATGCGTAGTGTTACGCTTGCAGACCAAATTGTTCGCGCTGGAGACGCCAATGTTATTGTCGCTGGTGGCATGGAATCGATGAGTAATGCCCCTTATTTCATGCCAAAGGCACGCTGGGGAATGCGTATGGGTGATGCGGAACTAAAGGATTTAATGATTCACGACGGCTTAACGTGTTCATTTCAAAGTGTCCATATGGGTACTTATGGTAATTCAGTGGCGAAAGAATACGGCATTACTCGGGAAGAACAAGATGAATGGGCGCTCATGAGCCACCAACGTGCGATCGCTGCACGGGAAAAATTACGTGAAGAAATTGTAGCAATCGAAGTTCCACAAAGAAAAAGCGATCCGCTTATCGTTCAAGACGATGAATCACCGCGTGAAGATACTTCACTCGAAAAATTAGCACAACTACGATCTGCTTTTTCCAAGGATGGCACAATTACAGCGGGGAATGCGCCAGGTGTGAATGATGGAGCAGCAGCGCTTATCGTTACGTCTGAATCTTGGGCAAAGCAAGAGAATTTGCCAATATGTGCAAAAATAATTGCGTCTGCACAATTATCGATTGAAGCAGAATATTTTCCGAAAACCCCCGGACTCGTCATCGAAAAGCTTTTGAAAAAGACAGGCAAACGGAAAGAAGACATCGATTTATTTGAAGTGAATGAAGCCTTTGCTGCGGTCGCGTTAACAGCAGGTAAACTTGCACAGTTAGATGCCGATAAAGTGAATATAAATGGTGGTGCGGTTGCACTCGGTCATCCAATTGGAGCTAGTGGTGCAAGAATTATTTTAACATTAATGTATGAATTAAAACGTCGTGGCGGTGGTTTAGGGATTGCTTCGATTTGTAGCGGCGGCGGCCAAGGCGATGCGATAATGATTGAAGTATAAAAAGTTTGAAGCGAGTCGATGGTCTGAATCATTTGGGCTAACTAGAGGTAAGACGTTTGCATTTTTTTTAACATCTGTTAAAACGATAGTGATATATCGACAAATGACACGTTATAAATATAGTAAAGAGGAGAGAAAACAATGAACTTTTTATTATCTGAAGAACATGACATGCTACGAAAAATGGTTCGTGATTATGCAGAAAATCATTTAGAACCGACTGCAGCTGACCGTGATGAAAATCAAACATTTGATCGAGAGTCGATGTTTACGAAACTTGCAGAGCTTGGCCTTACGGGAATCCCGTGGGAAGAAAAATACGGTGGATCAGGCATGGATTATTTAGCTTACGTTATCGCTGTAGAAGAGCTTTCACGCGTTGACGCTTCAGCAGGTGTCACATTATCTGCGCATACATCACTTTGTAGCTGGCCGATCTGGAAGTTTGGAACAGAAGAACAGAAAGAACGGTTTTTAAAGCCACTTTCAGAAGGTACGTTTCTCGGTGCGTATGCATTGACAGAGCCTGGTTCAGGAAGTGATGCAAGCAACATGCGGACAACCGCAGTGAAAGATGGTGACAGCTACATTTTAAACGGATCAAAGATTTTTATTACGAATGGCGGCGAAGCGGAAGTATACGTCGTCTTTGCACAAACAGACAAAGAAATAGGCTCCCGTGGCATTACAGCATTTATCGTTGAAAAAGGCATGGAAGGCTTTTCAATGGGGAAAAAAGAAGATAAATTAGGGATTCGTTCGTCACCGACGCTAGAAATTATTTTTGACAATGTAAAAGTTCCCGTCGAAAACATGCTCGGTAATGAAGGCGAAGGCTTCAAAATTGCGATGATGACACTCGACGGTGGACGTAACGGAATTGCAGCACAAGCGGTAGGAATTGCTCAAGGTGCACTAGATGCAGCAATTGCATATGCGAAGGAGCGTAAGCAATTTGGCAAGCCAATTGGTCAGCAACAAGCGGTTGGGTTTAAACTGGCTGATATGGCAACGAAAATCGAAGCGGCACGTTTATTAACGTATCAAGCCGCATGGCGTGAAGGTGCAGGTTTAAGTTACGGAAAAGAATCTGCGATGTCGAAACTGTACGCCGGTGATATAGCGATGGAAGCGACAGTTGAAGCGGTACAAGTTTTCGGTGGTTACGGTTATACGAAAGATTACCCTGTTGAACGTTACATGCGTGACGCAAAGATTACGCAAATTTACGAAGGAACAAATGAAATTCAGCGACTCGTCATCTCAAGAATGTTGTTAGCAGATTAATACAAAATGAAAACCCCACTTATAGAGTAGAGTCATACATTAAAAGTGGGGTTTCTATATCGATCGAAAAAACGAAGCAAGGAGGGGTACAATGGAAGGAAGAACGGTACCAACACTCGTAAAAGATGAAGAACTAATTAAAAAACGACGAAATCAAATGATCAAATCTGCAGTTTCCCTTTTTAAGCAAAAAGGTTTTCATCGTACAACGACGAGAGAAATCGCACAAACTGCAGGATTTAGCATCGGGACGTTGTATGAATATATTCGGCAAAAAGAAGATATTTTATATCTCGTTGTCGACTCGATTTATGAACAGTTTTGCTCTCGTATGGAAGAAGCGGTATCACAAGGAGGAAACAGTGGAGAGCGGCTGCATAATGGAATTCGAGCTTATTTTAAATTGATTGACGACATGCAAGATGAAATGCTTGTCATGTATCAAGAGTCTAAATCGTTAAATAAAGATTCACTTCAATATGTGCTAAAAAAAGAATTGCTCTTAACGTCCATTTTTGAACAACTCATTACAGATTGTGTAGACGAGAATATTTGTCATTTAAGTAAAGAAGAAATTCATGCATTTGCTCATAACATTTTAGTTTTAGGTCAAATGTGGGCATTCCGAAGGTGGGCGTTACATTCGTTATACACGATTGAAGAGTACACCGAATTACAAATGAAGTTAATGAACGTACGGGAAAAAATCCCGATTTAACAAATTGAAGGAGGGGATTGATAATGGCATATGTTCCAAAGCATCACGTCCGCTTCATTACAGCTTCAAGTTTATTTGACGGTCATGACGCTTCGATTAATATTATTCGGCGTATTCTTCAAGCGAGTGGGGCGGAAGTGATCCATCTTGGGCATAACCGCTCTGTTGACGAAATTGTAAACGCTGCCATTCAAGAGGATGTTCAAGGAATCGCTGTATCATCTTATCAAGGTGGTCATGTCGAGTTTTTTAAATATATGGTCGACTTGCTTGAAAAACAGAATGCATCACACATTCGTATTTTTGGTGGTGGCGGCGGGGTTATCGTTCCACGCGAACAGAAAGAACTAGAAGCGTATGGGATCGCTAAAATCTTTTCACCTGAAGATGGTCGCGAATTAGGCTTGCAAGGCATGATTGATGAAATGCTTAAAGTCTGTGATTTCTCGCTGACTAGTGACGAAACACCATGTCGTAAACAAATACGAGCTAAAAATAACGGCGCGATTGCCCGAACAATTACATTCGTCGAAGAAGGAAAAATGATTGAGCTTTCACCGTTAGAGAAAAACATTCCTGTACTCGGGATAACAGGAACAGGAGGATCAGGGAAAAGCTCCTTAACGGATGAACTTGTTCGGCGTTATTTACATGCTTTTCCTAAAAAGACTGTCGCGATTCTTTCAGTCGATCCGACGAGACAAAAAACAGGTGGCGCACTTTTAGGCGATCGCATCCGGATGAATGCTATTCATACTGAGCGAGTTTATATGCGCAGTCTTGCAACACGTCATTCAAAAACTGAACTATCCGAGTCAATAAACGAAGTTATCTCCGTCGTGAAAGCAGCAGGTTACGATTTAATTATCGTTGAAACGAGCGGAATAGGGCAAGGAAATGCGGAGATTGTCGAATTTTCTGATGTTACCCTTTATGTCATGACGAGTGAATTCGGTGCACCAACACAGCTTGAAAAAATTGAAATGCTCGACTTTGCGGATGTCATTGCGATTAACAAATTTGATCGCCGTGGATCAAAAGATGCATTGCAAGCCGTAAAAAAGCAATACCAGCGTAACCTTCAGCTTTTTCACATTCCTGTTGAAAATATGCCAGTTTACGGTACGATGGCGAGTCAATTTAATGATCAAGGCACAAATAAGTTATTTAAAGCGATACTCACAAAGATCAATGAAGTGAATAAAGGAAATTGGACATTGCCAATCGACATAATAGAAGGCAATAACGAGATGAAAATCATCATTCCTCCCGAGCGAACGAATTACTTAAATGAAATTGTCCTCACTGTTCGATCCTATCATAAACAAACGGAAGCACAGGCTAAGCTAGCTCAGCAAGCGTTCCAAATTGACGGAACAATTCAATTATTACGAGAAAAGACGATATCTGATGATAGTTTTCATACGTTAAAAACGATAAAAGCTGAAATTGATAGAACATTGTCGAGTGAAACGAAAATGTTATTAAAGAATTGGAAGCAGTTAAAAAAATCGTATGCAAAGAAACAGTATGTTACAAAAGTGCGTGATAACGAAATTGTTACAGATTTGAAAGTAACTAGTTTATCTGGTTTACAAATTCCAAAGGTGAGCTTGCCGAAATATTCCGATTGGGGTGAAATTGTCCGCTGGCTTCGAAAGGAGAACGTACCTGGTTCATTTCCATTTACAGCAGGAGTCTTCCCGTTTAAACGCCAAACTGAAGATCCGAAACGCCAGTTTGCTGGGGAAGGTCCACCTGAAAGAACAAATCGACGGTTCCACTATTTGTCAAAAAATGATGCCGCGAAACGGTTAAGTACAGCGTTTGACTCTGTTACGTTATACGGAGAAGATCCTGATTACCGTCCGGACATTTTTGGAAAAGTTGGAGAAAGCGGTGTTAGCGTTTGTACGCTTGATGATATGAAAAAGCTTTACGATGGTTTTGACTTGATCGATCCGTCAACGTCAGTTTCGATGACGATTAACGGCCCAGCTCCGATCATTCTAGCAATGTTTATGAATACGGCGATCGATCAACAACTGAAAGCATTTGAAAAAGCAAACAACAGGAAACCGACAGAAGACGAAAAAATGCAGATTAAAGCAAGAACGCTTGAAAATGTGAGAGGTACAGTTCAAGCCGATATTTTAAAAGAAGATCAAGGTCAAAATACGTGTATTTTTTCTACAGAATTTGCGCTACGCATGATGGGAGACATTCAACAATATTTCATTGACCATAACGTAAAAAACTATTATTCCGTATCGATTTCGGGATACCATATTGCCGAAGCGGGTGCGAACCCGATTTCACAGCTTGCGTTTACACTAGCAAATGGTTTCACGTACGTTGAGTATTATTTAAGTCGTGGCATGAACATCGATGAATTCGCTCCCAATTTTTCATTTTTCTTTAGCAATGGACTTGATCCTGAATATACGGTTATCGGCCGAGTAGCGAGAAGAATTTGGGCCATCGTCATGCGTGAAAAATATGGAGCAAATGAACGTAGCCAAAAGTTAAAATATCACATTCAAACGTCGGGACGGTCACTGCACGCACAAGAGATGGCCTTTAACGATATCCGTACGACATTGCAAGCATTAATGGCCATTTATGATCATTGTAATTCATTGCATACGAACGCATACGATGAAGCAGTTACGACACCGACAGAAGAATCCGTGAGACGAGCGATGGCGATCCAACTCATCATTACGAAAGAGCTTGGGCTAGCAAAAAATGAAAATTCTTTGCAAGGTTCATTTATCATTGAAGAACTAACCGATTTAGTTGAAGAAGCTGTGTTGCTAGAGTTTGAACGGTTAAATGAACGAGGCGGAGTTCTCGGTGCAATGGAAACGCAATATCAGCGCAGTAAAATTCAAGAGGAGTCTATGTATTATGAATCATTAAAACACGCAGGTACACTTCCCATTATCGGAGTGAACACGTATCGAAACGAAGAAGCTACTGTTCAAGAAGATGATGATATTCCACTCGTTCGTGCGACGAAAGCAGAGAAAGAGTTGCAAATTAACAACTTAAATCAATTTAAAGAAAAACATCAAAAAGATGCGGATAAGGCATTGAAAAAGCTAAAGGAGACAGCTCTAAACGGGGGAAATATTTTTTCAGAACTTATGGAAACTGTGAAAGTAGCGAGCCTCGGACAAATTACGCAAGCACTATATGAAGTCGGTGGAAAATATCGCCGAAATATGTGATTCCAGAGATAAGAGGTTAGAGGCGAGATGTCAGACAAAAATTGTAGAGCTAACATTTTAATAATCTTTTAAAATAAATACGTTTATGTGTGGAAAATCGGTGCATAATTTGTTTATAATGATTGGTATGATTTTCTATCGAATGCTCAAGAAAGGAAGTGCCTCTATGTCGCTTATCGACAACTTAACAAAAGAAGAAATATTAGAAACGCCAATGATTGATATTATGTACCATTATTTAAACGATGAACGAAAGCCGGTAGATTTTTATACACTTATGGATAAAATTGCTGAATATAAAGGCTGGTCAAATCATGAGAAGAAAGCTCGGCTCGTGCAAGCTTATACAGATATGAACATCGACGGACGATTCGTAGCTCTCGGTGACAACAAATGGGGATTAAAAAGCTGGTATCCAGTTGAACAAACAGAAGAAGAGCTAGCGACAACAATTAAACCGAAAAAACGGAAGAAAGTGGCTGAAGATGATTTTGATGATTATGATGAAATTGTCGAGCTAGAGATCGATGAAGATGAAATTTCGGCATTAGAAGAAGACGAGGAAGAGCTCGATCTTGAAGACGAAATCGATGAACTAGACGTCGATAAAATCGCTGAAGATGATGAAGACTTTATCGAAGAAGATGATGAACTTAACATCTTAGAAGAAGGGGAATAAGCTCGAATAGCTCTCTTGACAGGAGAAGGTAGAATCGATACAATCATTTTTGGGCTTTACGTTTGATCATATTTAGTTTAACCGTGAAACAAAAGCGCCCCCATACGTTTACGGGGTACCGCTTTTGTTTTTTTATTTTATGATGAGGAAATCCTAACGGATAGAGGGGGGCAACTCATGAATACGAAATACATCTTTGTAACCGGCGGTGTCGTTTCCTCTCTAGGAAAAGGCATAACAGCAGCTTCACTTGGTCGATTGCTAAAAAATCGTGGCTTAAAAGTAACAATTCAAAAGTTTGACCCATATATTAACGTTGATCCAGGCACGATGAGTCCATATCAGCATGGTGAAGTATTCGTGACGGAAGACGGGGCTGAAACAGACTTAGATCTTGGTCATTATGAACGTTTTATCGATATTAATTTAACGAAATACAATAATATTACGACGGGAAAAGTATATTCAAGCGTAATAAAAAAAGAGCGCCGTGGTGATTATTTAGGTGCAACTGTGCAAGTGATTCCACATATAACGAATGAAATTAAAGAGCAAGTATTTCGTGCAGGTAGAGAATCTAATTCAGACGTCGTCATCACAGAAATTGGCGGGACTGTCGGTGATATTGAAAGCTTGCCATTTCTTGAAGCGATTCGCCAAATAAAGAGTGATGTAGGAATTGAAAATGTACTTTACATTCATTGTACGCTCATTCCATATTTGCATGCAGCAGGTGAAATGAAAACAAAGCCGACTCAGCATAGTGTGAAAGAACTACGTAGCCTTGGCATTCAACCAAATGTGATCGTCGTTCGTTCAGAGATTCCTGTTCCACAAGAAATGAAAGACAAAATCGCTCTTTTTTGTGATATCGATTCGAAGTCTGTTATCGAAGCCCGTGATGCCGATACGTTGTATAAAATTCCGCTAGATCTACAAGCGCAGCATTTAGATAAAATTGTTTGCGAACATTTGAAGCTAGATTGCCAAGAAGCAGAGATGAGCGAATGGAAACAGCTCGTTCATAAAGTAACACACTTAACTAAAACGACGAAAATCGCAATCGTCGGTAAATATGTTTCATTGCACGACGCTTATCTTTCAGTCGTTGAAGCATTGAATCATGCCGGCTATACGTTTGATACAGAAGTCGAAATTGAATGGGTAGACTCCGAACAAGTAACGAAAGACAATGTTTATGAGCGATTAAAAGACGTGAAAGGAATCGTCGTACCTGGAGGATTTGGAGATCGTGGCATTGAAGGGAAAATTGAAGCGATTCGATTTGCACGTGAACATCAAATTCCGTATTTTGGAATTTGTTTAGGAATGCAGCTTGCCTCCATTGAGTTTGCTCGCAATGTCCTAGGACTCAAAGGTGCACATTCAACAGAATTTGATAAGCATACGCCGCACCCGATTATCGATATCATTCCTGAGCAAGAAGACATTCAAAACATGGGTGGCACATTGAGATTAGGTGTTTATCCGTGCAAATTAAAAGAAAGTACAAAAGCATTTGAAGCCTACAAAAGTTTAGATATATACGAGCGTCATCGCCATCGTTATGAATTTAATAACGAATACCGAATACAAATGGAAGAAGCTGGTTTTATTTTTTCAGGGACAAGTCCTGAGGGTGATCTCGTAGAAATTATAGAATTGAGCAATCACCCTTGGTTTGTCGCTTCACAGTTTCATGCAGAATTTAAGTCGCGACCGACGAGACCACATCCGCTTTTTGAAGGCTTTATCTCAGCAGCATTAAAGCAGTAACGGAAAATCCCATTTCCGTTCTGCTTTTTTTAGTATTCAGTTTTAGAAAGAGTTTTCTTTTAGCAGGATTTTAGTCTTTTTTGGCGAAAAAGCTTAAATGGGGCAAAAACATGAAATTGACAAGAGCTATATAAACTAAATAGTGTGAGGCGGGACGAGGTGAAATATGAGTAAACGCTTGTTAATTGTCGATGATCAATATGGAATCCGGATCTTACTTCGTGAAGTTTTCGCTAAGGAAGGATTTGAAACGTATGTAGCGGAAACGGGAGAGGAAGCGCTGAACATAGTTCAGAATGAGAAGCCAGATTTAGTTTTGCTCGATGTAAAAATCCCTGGAATGGACGGCTTGGACATATTAAAACATATTAAAGACTATGATAAAAATATTAAAGTGATGATGATGACCGCTTATGGAGAGCTAAATTTAATGAGTGAAGCAGTAAAGGAAGGTGCAATTGCTTACTTTTTAAAGCCATTTGACATTAATGAAATTCGAACTTCTGTTAAAAAAGAATTGTGTTAAGCTTTTCGATTCATTACCGAATTATGCTATAATAATACGGAAATCATGCATACATATAGGAGGATTTATACGATGCCTTTAGTCTCCATGAAAGAGATGTTGGAAAAAGCGAAAGCAGAAGGCTATGCTGTCGGTCAATTTAACTTGAATAATTTGGAGTTTACACAAGCCATTTTACAAGCAGCAGAAGAGGAACAATCACCGCTTATTTGTGGTGTTTCAGAAGGAGCCGGCCGTTATATGGGTGGCTTTAAAGTTGTTGTGAAAATGGTTGAGACACTGATGGAAGAATACAATGTAACCGTTCCTGTTGCGATTCATCTAGATCACGGTTCAAGCTTTGAAAAGTGTGTAGAAGCGATTCACGCAGGTTTTACGTCTGTCATGATTGACGGTTCTCATTTACCGCTTGAAGAAAATATCCAACTGACGAAACGGGTGGTCGATGTCGCACATGCAGTCGGAGTTTCAGTTGAAGCTGAACTAGGGCGTATTGGTGGTCAAGAAGACGATTTAGTCGTAGAAGATGCAGAAGCAATGTATGCTATTCCGAGTGAGTGTGATGAGCTTGTACGACGAACAGGTGTTGACTGTTTCGCTCCAGCTCTCGGATCGGTTCACGGTCCTTACAAAGGTGAACCAAATCTTGGTTTTGATCGCATGGAGGAAGTCATGAAGCTTACAGGCGTACCGCTCGTACTCCACGGTGGTACAGGAATTCCTACAAAAGATATTAAACGAGCCATTTCACTCGGTACCGCAAAGATTAACGTCAATACAGAAAATCAAATTTCAGCAACACGCGCAGTGCGTGAAGTTTTAGCGGAAAAGCCAGATTTATACGATCCGCGTAAATATTTAGGTCCGGCACGTGATGCGATTAAAGAAACAGTAAAAAGTAAAATACGCGAATTTGGGTCATCAAATAAAGCTTAAGGCTGACCGACAACCGTTCGCATACGTTGAATTTAAGAAGATAAACGTTGATCAAGAAGATGTATGCGAACGTTACGCAACAAGCTATTTACCGCAATGTACGGTTTTTCCCTAAATGAGGAGGAAGTGCGAATGAAATTTTTTATCGATTCAGCGAACATTGAGGAGATTAAAGAAGCGAATGCACTTGGAGTTTTAGCGGGTGTCACGACGAATCCATCACTCGTAGCAAAAGAAAATGTCAATTTCCATGACAGATTGCGTGAAATTACAAGCGTTATTACCGATCGTTCCGTCAGTGCAGAAGTGATTTCTACTGATGCAAAAGGGATGATTGAAGAAGGAAAACAGCTCGCTTCGATCGCGCCGAACATAACTGTAAAAGTCCCGATTACTCAAGAAGGCTTAAAGGCAGTTAAAGCGTTAAGTGATCAAAATATTCAGACGAACGTTACACTCGTCTTTTCTGTTAACCAGGCATTGCTCGCTGCCCGTGCAGGAGCAACATATGTTTCTCCATTTTTAGGTCGCTTAGATGATATTGGCCAAGAAGGTATCCCACTCATTCGTGACATTGCAAAGCTTTTCTTAATTCATAATATCGATACACAAATTATCGCTGCTTCAATTCGTCACCCGATCCATGTAACACAAGCAGCTCTAAGCGGTGCTCACATTGCGACCATTCCTTTTAAAGTGATTAATCAACTGTTAACTCACCCATTAACCGAGCAAGGATTAGCTAAATTTTTAGCGGATTGGAATCAAACACAATCATAATCAAATGAAACATTCACTAGTAAAGTAGAGCGAGATGTAGTATGTTTCTTGTATCATACATATGTCATTCATTTGTGATTTTCACTAGTCATTATTTAGAAAATGGTAAAAAAATACATGAAATTATTTAAATAGGAAAGAATAGAACTACGAATTATATAAAACACATTTTTGAATACACAAACATAGAATTGTCGGATTTTTGGTTCATAGTACAGGCGCAACTTGACTTCTAGCTACGCTTGAATGCTTGCCAATGGTAGTAAGTTTTTTCTTGTAGCTCGATGAGAAAGAAGGGAGACCAACATGGATAAGCTAATGATCGAAGGAGGCCATCCTTTGCAAGGGAGAGTCGAAATAAGCGGAGCAAAAAATAGCGCAGTTGCTCTTATACCTGCTGCTATTCTTGCGAATTCAACCGTTGTTATCGATCATTTGCCGAACATCTCAGACGTTTGGATTTTAAGTGAATTGTTAAAAGAAATTGGCGGTGATGTTACGCTCGATCGCAATAAGCTTACGATCAACCCAGAAAATATGATTGCGATGCCCCTGCCAAATGGCAATGTAAAAAAATTAAGAGCCTCTTACTATTTAATGGGCGCGATGCTTGGTCGATTTAAAAAAGCAGTGATTGGACTTCCAGGCGGTTGCAATTTAGGACCACGCCCTATTGATCAGCATATAAAAGGTTTTCAAGCACTTGGTGCAACAGTTACGAACGAGCAAGGTGCGATTTATTTGCGAGCGGACGAACTTATCGGTGCCAAAATTTATTTAGATGTCGTCAGTGTTGGAGCGACGATTAACATTATGCTTGCGGCGGTAAAAGCGAAAGGTAGAACGATCATTGAAAACGCGGCTAAGGAGCCTGAAATTATCGATGTCGCAACTTTGCTGACAAGTATGGGTGCAAAAATTAAAGGAGCTGGCACAGACGTCATTCGTATTGACGGCGTTGAAGAACTGCATGGTTGCTATCATTCGATCATTCCCGATCGAATTGAAGCGGGTACATATATGATTATTGCTGCTGCAATGGGCAAAGAGATGACGATTGATAATGTCATTTCACAACATTTAGAATCATTAATTGCAAAGCTTAGAGAAATGGGAGTCGGTGTTGAAACATATGAAGACTATGTGATTATTCGGAACAATAAAGAACATTTATCTTCTGTTGATGTGAAAACACTCGTTTACCCCGGTTTTCCCACCGATTTGCAGCAACCTTTTACGTCACTTTTAACAAAAGCAGACGGAACAAGTATCGTGACGGATACGATTTATTCAGCTCGGTTTAAACATATCGATGAGCTTAGGCGTATGGGTGCAAAAATTAAAGTTGAAGGCAATTCTGCGATCGTTAATGGACCGTCTCAGCTTGAAGGGGCAAAAGTAAAAGCAAGTGATTTACGAGCGGGAGCAGCTTTAGTAGTAGCTGGATTAATGTCTAATGGGATTACAGAAGTGTATGGTCTTGAACATATCGATCGTGGCTATGAACAATTAATCGACAAACTTTCATCGCTTGGTGCTAAAGTGTGGCGAGAAAAAATGACAGAAGAAGAACAAGAAGCACACGTTAAAAATTTTTAGCTTAATTTTATAAAAAAGGATCATAGAGAGCGAAAAGCTAAACGTACAGGATGTTTAACTTGAGATTAAAAATTTTCGCTTTGTCATTAGCGAGTTTTAATGTAGTCATGCTAACGTTGCGGTCGATCAACCGAACTTTTTGAACAACGTCTTTTAGGGAGTAGTGAGAATGGAACGAACTTTAGGAATGGAAATTGTAAGAGTGACTGAAGCAGCGGCTATGTCGTCAGCAAAATGGATAGGAAAAGGGAAAAAAGATGAAGCAGATGCTGCAGCAACGACAGCGATGAGAAATATGTTTGACACGATTCAAATGGAAGGTATTGTCGTAATCGGCGAAGGTGAAATGGATGAAGCCCCAATGCTTTACATCGGTGAAAAGCTTGGTACCGGAAACGGACCAAAAGTGGACATCGCTGTTGATCCATTAGAAGGAACAAACATTGTTGCATCAGGCTCATCGAATGCGCTTACCGTTTTGGCGATCGCTGAAAGAGGGCACTTACTTCATGCGCCAGATATGTATATGCACAAAATTGCAGTAGGACCTGAAGCGGCAGGGCAAGTTGACATTAACGCTTCCGTAGCGGATAATTTAAAAGCCGTAGCTAAGGCAAAAAATAAAGAGATCGAAGATGTCGTCGCAACGGTTCTTTTGCGTGATCGACACACTCAACTTATTCAAGACATCCGAGAAGCAGGTGCACGAATTAAACTTATTACTGATGGTGATGTAGCTGCAGCCATTAATACTGCATACGAAGGAACCGATGTTGATATTTTATTTGGACAAGGAGGCGCCCCTGAAGGAGTATTAGCTGCTGTCGCGTTAAAATGTCTCGGTGGTGAAATTCAAGGAAAGCTCGCGCCTCAAAATGATCAAGAAATTGAACGTTGTCATAGGATGGGAATAACAGACATCAATCAAGTTTTTCGTACGGAAGACCTTGTCAAAGGTGATGATGCCCTATTTGCGGCAACAGGTGTGACTGATGGAGAGTTAGTAAAAGGTGTTCGCTTTCAGAAGCATTATGTAACTACAGAAACGTTACTCATGCAAGCAAAAACGAATACAATTCGCATCATTCAAGCGAGACACGATGTAAATGTTATGGAAAAATAAATAATTGGCTAAACTTGCTAAAGCAACCGTTTCCTGCTTATGATAGTGGGGAACGAGCTTACATAAAATCCCCTGTGCTTCTCTTATGCTTCAATTTTATAACCAATCCCAATTTTTACACGAAGAAATGATGGTTAAGCAATAAAAATTAAATAGTAAAAGCGTGGTGTCGTAATGGGAGTAAATCTATCAGAATTAGAAAATATGAAACTGAAAGAACTTTATGAGCAAGCAAAAAAGTATAAAGTTTCATACTACAGCAAATTAAATAAAAAAGAACTTATATTTTCAATTTTAAAAGCACAAGCTGAGCAAGACGGACTTTTATTTATGGAAGGCATTTTGGAAATTATTCCGAATGAAGGATTTGGTTTTTTACGTCCGATTAATTATTCTCCAAGTATGGAAGATATTTACATTTCCGCGTCGCAAATTCGTCGGTTTGATTTAAGAAACGGTGACAACGTTTCAGGAAAAGTACGTCCTCCTAAAGAAAACGAACGATATTATGGATTGTTGCACGTTGAAGCAGTTAATGGTGAAGAACCAGAGTTAGCCAAGGAACGCGTTCATTTTCCAGCCCTCACTCCTCTGTATCCCGAACGAAAAATTCAACTTGAAACAGAACCAGATAAAATTTCATCGCGAATTATGGATATGTTTGCCCCTGTTGGTTTCGGACAAAGAGGATTAATCGTCGCTCCGCCAAAAGCAGGGAAAACGATGCTACTTAAAGAAATAGCGAACAGCATATCGACGAATCATCCAGAAGCAGAATTGATCGTTCTTTTAATCGATGAACGGCCGGAAGAAGTAACAGATATAGAACGTTCAGTCAAAGGCGATGTCGTTCATTCAACATTTGATGAAACTCCAGAAAATCATATTAAAGTGGCTGAACTCGTATTAGAACGGGCGATGCGCCTCGTTGAACATAAAAAAGATGTCATCATCTTGCTTGATAGCATAACAAGGCTTGCTAGAGCATTTAACCTCGTTATTCCTCCTAGTGGTAGAACGTTATCAGGTGGAATTGACCCTGCTGCATTTCACCGCCCGAAACGCTTTTTTGGCGCTGCACGTAACATTGAAGAAGGCGGAAGCTTAACGATTTTAGCGACAGCATTAGTTGAAACAGGATCTCGTATGGATGACGTCATTTACGAAGAATTTAAAGGGACAGGCAATATGGAGATGCACCTTGACAGACGTCTTGCTGAACGCCGAATATTCCCAGCGATTGATATTATGAAGTCAGGGACGAGAAAAGAAGAGCTCCTACTTCCGAAAAATGAATTAGATACGTTATGGGCTATTCGTAAAACGATGGATGGCTCTGTAGAATTTGTAGAACACTTTTTAAAGCGACTGAAAGAATCAAAAACGAACAAAGAATTTTTTGAACGCTTCAAAAAAGAAAAAAGTGGAAATAACTAAAAGTGACTTGTTTATATTTTCGTATAGACTTCCCTTTTTGACAATTTGAGAGAAAATATGGAACGAGACCAAGAACGTAAACAGATAACTGATAACAGTGCACGTTATAATAAGTTTACTTAATTGCACTTGCGTATTCTTTTTTCCGCTGTTATAATTTTTCTGTATGTGTAAGTAAACTCTGTTTCTCATAATGGATTCAGGGCGGAAGGAGTGAACGAGATGAAAACAGGAATTCATCCGGAATATAAAAAAGTGACCGTAACATGTTCTTGTGGAAATGAATTTGAAACAGGTTCTGTAAAAGAAAACTTGCGTGTTGAAATTTGTTCTGAATGCCACCCTTTTTACACGGGACGTCAGAAATTTGCTGACGCAGGTGGACGTGTTGACCGCTTTAAGAAAAAGTATAACCTTAAATAAACGCTATATGCGTTGCGGATACAATGAGGCTTCAGCTTAAACAGTTGAAGCTTTCATACTTTTACAACTCTCTTGTCAGGGAGTTTTTTTATTTATCCATTTCGTTTAGCAGTAAATGTCAAGTTGCAAAATTGGGGTAAGTATCGTTATGGGAAAATTGAACAACTATATTTGCTTAATAAATCGGACATCTTAATGAAAAGGGAGGTGTCCATGAATGAAACGACTTTTGCTCACCGGCACATTGGTCGCCATGCTAGCTGCATGTAATAACCCGTCGCCTCCACAAGCAAATCCAAATGATATGCCGATGAGAGATCAATTTTTTGGTGTTGGACCAGTTAATCATAAGTGGACGCGAAGCGGGGAAGGCATTCGTTACAATTATGATACGAATCAAAACCCGCAAAGCATTAGAAACCTCTCTGATCAACAGCTTTCGATTAGTGACGACCAAGACAAAATTCGTCACCTTGTTCAAACCGAAAGCGATTTTGAACCCGGCATGGTCGCAATTGTCGGAAATCGTGCTTACGTTCATGTTCGCACAGGAAAAAATGTGACTGATGACGAAGTGAATAACCTTTACGATAAGCTACAAAAGGCTATGCCACGCTACACGATCCGTCTCATGATGCAAGATTAGCGGACAATGTGTGCCTCAATGGAACACTCATTGAGGCACTTTGTTGTTACATTTTTGCGAATTTGTGTCATAACGCTTCGGGATTGTGTCATACACGCTTTGTATGTTTTTATCATTGGTTCTTACTTTACTACAAAAAAGCGGCGATCATTGGAGTTATCATAACTAAAAAGACAAAAGAAGTATAGAGTAACAATTCCTTTAAGGTGTAATTTACTTCTCTTTGCTGACCAAACAAATTTATAACTTTCTAACGATCCATCGGTTTATACAATATGCTAAGGCTGTCGCAATGATAAAGGCTTGCAGTTCAATTATGGCATGTAATCATTTGAAATAAAGAATTTCCTTTACCAGTAGACAAGTGAACAGAATTATAAATATAAAACATTAAACCGATCATGATTTCGTTATAAAACAATAAAACTGTATACAAATAAAAAGTATAGGAATAATTGCTAAAAATAAAATTTGGATTGCTACTTGAATATTATTTGTGAATAAAGATACAGCACCTTTAAATGCTAAGTTCTTTTTAACCAATATTATCTACACCCAATTTATTGAATTTTCCTTCGGTTCAAACCCTATCAAAGAGCTAATGAAATAGTAATTATTATGGAGCAAATGAGTCTAGTGTAAAAAAACGAGGTTTTATTAGATCTTTTAAAAAAATAAGCAACAAAAAATTTCCTTTCTAAATTTATTCACTTTTTATTATACATTGCTTTAGTTTCTCTTTATAAACTTTGTCGAAATAACTAATTAGGAATCAAACAGAAAGGCATTGTAAAGATTGTTATACATCCATTACATATATTATAATAGTACTGTTATGCTGATGAATTGCATTGATTGATTGGAGTGGAATTATCGTGTATGAACGCTTGCAAGCGCTTGAAAATCGATATGACGAATTAAACGCTCTTTTAAGTGATCCAGACGTTATTGCTGATCCGAAAAAGCTAAAAGAATATTCGAAAGAACAATCTGACCTTGAAGAAACCGTTCAAGTATATCGTGAGTATAAACGAGTAAAAGACGAATTAGATGATGCGAAATCAATGCTTGATGATAAACTTGATGATGAGATGCACGAAATGGTTAAAATGGAAATTGCGGAGCTAGAAGAAAAAGAAGAAACGCTTACAGAACGGTTGAAAGTATTACTTCTTCCGAAAGATCCGAATGATGACAAGAACGTAATTGTTGAAATTCGCGGAGCAGCTGGTGGCGATGAGGCGGCATTATTTGCTGGCGATTTGTATCGGATGTATAGCCGCTATGCCGAAATGCAAAATTGGAAAATCGAAATTATCGAAGCATCGTATACAGAACTTGGTGGATACAAAGAAGTGATTTTTATGATTAATGGAAAAGGTGCGTATTCGCGTCTGAAATATGAAAATGGGGCACATCGTGTCCAACGTGTTCCGCAAACGGAATCAGGTGGCCGCATTCATACGTCAACGGCAACTGTGGCAGTTTTGCCTGAAGCAGAAGAAGTCGAAGTGGATATTCATGAAAAAGACATTCGTGTGGATACATTTGCTTCGAGTGGACCAGGTGGACAAAGCGTCAATACGACGATGTCAGCAGTTAGACTGACACACATTCCAACTGGAATCGTCGTGTCGTGCCAAGATGAAAAATCGCAAATTAAAAATAAAGAAAAAGCAATGAAAGTATTGCGTGCACGCATTTACGATAAATTTCAACAAGAAGCACAAGAAGAATACGATGCAACGAGGAAATCGGCTGTCGGTACCGGCGACCGCTCTGAACGAATACGGACGTACAATTTTCCACAAAATCGTGTAACTGATCATCGCATCGGACTGACAATTCAAAAACTCGATCAGATTTTAGAAGGAAAGATTGATGAGTTTATTGATGCACTTATTATTGAAGATCAAGCAGAACGTATGAAACAGGTAGGAACATCATGACAAATCGAAAGTGGAAAATTAGTGAAGCCTTGTTTTGGGCTTCTTCTTTTTTAAATACAAAGACAACTGCTCCGGAACTATTGCTCGCTCATTTGTTACGGTTAGATCGGACGCAATTACTTTCAAATTTACGAGAGACGTGTCCTGACGATATTATAGAACAATTTCAAGAACTCATGACTCGTCATAAACTAGGGCTTCCTGTCCAATATTTAATTGGGGAAGAGCATTTTTACGGTCGTTCGTTCCTCGTTAACAAATCGGTTCTCATCCCGCGTCCGGAAACAGAAGAGCTTGTCCAACTCATGCTTCAAAAAATGACTGCACGGTTTTATAAAAAACAAACCATAACAGGTTGTGACGTCGGTACAGGAAGTGGTGTCATTGCGATCACGCTTGCGTGTGAAGCTAAAAAACTTGAAATGACAGCGACAGACATATCGAAAGATGCTTTACAAGTGGCAAAACAAAATGCAGAGCGACTTAACGCAACGAACGTTACCTTCGTACATGGAGACTTGTTATATCCGGTAATCTCAAAACGAAACCGCTTTGATATTATCGTTTCCAATCCGCCATATATTGAGACAAATGCCATTTCTAAATTAGATGTTAATGTACGTGCACATGAACCTCATCTTGCCCTTGATGGTGGAAAAGACGGATATGCAATTTATCGCAAGCTCATTCGTCAACTGCCAGAAGTGATAAACGAACAAGCGATTATCGGCTTTGAAGTCGGAGTTGGACAATCAAAAACAGTCGCTGCATTACTTCACGAGCAATTTCCTGACGCTAACATCGAAACGACGGTCGATATTAATGGGAAAGACCGGATTGTAAGTGCAGAAATAGGGTTTTATCGTTAAAAATTATACAAGGGGCATGAAAAAATTAAGCATGTTGCCCTTATGTTAGCCAACTGTCGATTTATGCAATAATTTCACGGATTGTTTTTCGTTTATAACGGTGTATTGCTGTCCAAACTGATGGCTGAAAGGACGGTGCAACCGATGAAACGTGAAGCAATCATTTTTTTATTTCTATCAATAGCGGTTGTTTATGCATCTATTTATGCGCCAGTAGCAGAGCGAAAACTAGAGGCGAATATCATTCCAGAAGATGCCATTCGCCTTCGCATATTAGCACATAGTAACTCTGATGCAGATCAAGAAGTGAAGCGGATCATTCGTGATAAAGTCCGTGCTGAAATTACGTCATGGGTTGAACATTATCGGTCTGTTGATCAAGCACGAGATGAAATCGAAAAGCATTTGCCAGACATCCGTGAACTCGTTAAAATAGAGCTGCAAAAAGCAGGTATTAGCTTACCATATTCTGTTCAGCTCGGATCATTCGCCTTTCCAACGAAGCTATATGGTAATATCGTCTATCCAGCTGGTGAGTATGAAACAGTGCTAATTACGCTAGGTGATGGTTCAGGTGCGAATTGGTGGTGTGTTCTCTTTCCGCCACTTTGTTTTCTTGACATTGACAACGGTGAAGCGGTAAAAGAAGAAGAGGATGATTTTAATGATAAGCCCGTTGAAAATGAAAATGAGAAAGACAATGACGAACTTAAAGAAAGTATTGAAGTCACCTTTTTTATCGTTGAATGGTTTAGTAACCTGTGGACAAAATTAAAAGAAATCTTTTAAGTTGTTAACAATATTAAGTAATTATCCACAAAATGTGTATAATTACTAGGAGCTATGAACAAAAACAGATAAAACCTCAAGAAAAGAAGTGACATTGTGGAAAAATTAGGGAAAACAAAATGGTGGTCAGTGGATAATGATGTGAATAATTTAATTGAAGACGATTCTATTGTAGAAGCGGCACAACTTTTACAACAAAATGAAGTCGTTGCATTTCCTACGGAAACGGTGTACGGACTCGGTGGGAATGCGTATTCTGATGAAGCGATTAATAAGATCTTTGCTGCGAAAGGGCGACCAACGGATAATCCACTCATTATCCACATTTATTCACAGGAACAGTTAAATGAAATCGTTGCTTCTGTTCCTAAAGTTGCAAAGCAGCTGATCGAAACGTTTTGGCCGGGGCCTTTAACGCTCATTTTACCGAAAGGGAAACAAGTAAGTGAGAGGGCAACAGCTGGACTTAAAACCGTAGCTGTTCGTATGCCGAATCATCCGGTTGCCCTTGCAATACTTGAAAGAGCGAACATTCCGATTGCCGCACCAAGTGCGAATCGTTCAGGAAAACCAAGCCCGACGACTGCAAAACATGTGATCGCTGATTTAAACGATAAAATCGCTGGTGTTGTTGATGGGGGACGAACAGGGATTGGCGTAGAGTCAACCGTAGTACAAATTGATGGCGAGAACGTAACGATCTTAAGGCCGGGCGGGATTACACGTGAGCAAATAGAGACCATTATCGGTAAATGTCATGTTCACGAATCAGTGCTAACAGATATACATTCTCCGCAGTCACCAGGAATGAAATATACACACTATGCACCATTGGCACCCCTATATGTCGTTTATGGGAATGAACATCGACTTCATGAATGGATTGCAAAAGAACGAGCGAAAGGGCATCGTGTTGGAATATTAACGACGACTGAAAATGTAAATGCCTACAAAGCTGATCGGGTTTTAGCTTGTGGAAGCCGTAGCGAGTTATCAACAGTTGCAGAACAACTGTATGCAACATTACGCCAGTTTGATCGTGAAAACGTTGATGTCATTATTAGCGAATCGTTTCCGAAAGAAGGGATTGGCGTCGCCATTATGAATCGTCTTGAAAAAGCAGCAACGAAAATGATTGTGTAAACATCATTTTCATAGTATTCGAGTGTAGATCATGTGAAAGGAAATCGGCACACAACCGATTTCCTTTACTTTTTTTTACTCACGTAATCGAGTACCATTTCGTGTGATACGTATTTTCGTTCGGGAGTCAATCCGCTTTTTCTAAGTTCATTTATTTCGTCAGTAATAAGATTAATTTTTTTCGTGGAAAAATCTTTTCCGGCTTTTGCTTTTTTAAGCACTTTTTCGATTGCAACTTCCCGCTTTTCATCTAATTCTAAAAAAGTTTTAATAATCTGATGTTGTTGATTGACATGGTTTGTAATAGCCTTATGTACGCTCATTCGTTTCTCTCCTCATGTATAAGTTTTCTTCTTATTATAGCAAAAGTGAAGACTCGTCTATTTTCTATTCACTGAGCATACCGTTATAAAAGCTATGCTTTTAGGAGGAGCACGATGGATGTAGCGTATGTAATCGGCGAACTCATTACAATTGGAGCAATGGCTTTTGCTTTTTCGATGGATTCCTTTTCGTTAGGATTAGGCATGGGTATGCTAAACCTCCGCATAAAACGTATCGCTCTCATTTCGATGTTGTCAGGTCTATTTCATATGATTATGCCTTTAATCGGTATGTCGATTGGAAAAGTGCTCACGACTCATTTTGGTGAGATTGCGATGATTGCTGGCGGAATTTTACTTATCCTAATTGGATTAACAATGATCCGCTCTGCTTTTCAGTTTAATAAGCGTATGTCTGTCATTATGCCGTATGGCATCGGTTTACTTCTCTTTCCCGTAACAGTTAGCATCGATAGTATTTCTGCTGGGTTAAGTCTAGGTATGTTTGGGGCACGTGTCGTTGTGACTGTCTTATTATTTGGTTGCATCAGTACAATGTTAACAATGGTTGGTTTGTTGCTAGGACGTAAGTTTCATACTTTTTTCGGAGGATATAGCGTTACGATTGGAGGTATCATTTTACTAGCATTCGGTGTAAAAATAATGATCCATTATCTGTCATAAGGCCGAATCGGTAGTCGTTAGAAAATTGTCAATGATTTCTTCGAATCGATTGGAATGTAGGTGATCAGTAGTGTAATATCGTTATTTAGAGGAGGTTAATTGTGAAAAAGATTCTTTTTATATGTACTGGTAATACATGTCGAAGCCCTATGGCTGAAGCCCTACTAAAGCATAAAAAGAAAGACATCGAAGTTCAGTCAGCAGGGCTTTTTGCGTTTGATGGTGGACCTGCAAGTGAACAAACAGTTCAAGTTTTAAAGGAAAAAGGAATTTCATGTGAGCATCGTTCCAAACAAGTGAACGAATCTCTGCTGAATTGGGCGGATGTCGTTTTAACGATGACAGAGGAACATAAAGCCCGTTTGCAAGCACTATTTCCTGCATATAAAGATCATATACATACATTAAAACAATTCGTTGAAGCTGACGATAATAATATTGACGTCCAAGATCCGTTTGGCGGACCGCCTGAAATGTATCGGAACACGTTTGCTGAACTCGCATCACTCATGGACAAGCTAATCAAAAAAATAGAGAAATAAAGCGAGGGGGAAAAGAAGTGGCTAATGACATTAAGAGAGTAAAGTGGGGGTTGCAAAAAAAGCTCGCGATATTTACATCTACACTTGCAATCATAACATATGGTTCGACAGCCTTTTTTGTTTTTTTTGTGTATGACTTTTTTAATGTACAAATGAATGAAATGGTGTATATGGCGATTATGTTAGCAGCGGGGATTATGTGGACAGGTATTCTTGCATATTTTTCAGCACGTGTGATTACAAAGCCAATGATCGAACTAGAGCAAGCGGCGAGAACAGCTGCAAGTGGAAATATAAAAGATAATGCGCCGATTCCAAACACATCCGATGAAATTAAACAGTTAGCCGTCGCATACAATGACATGCTGACGAATTTACGTCAAATTGTAAGCGATATTAAAAATAACTTTACGGAAACGGATAAAAAAGTAAGAGAAATGACAGGTGCGGTTGAACATGTCCTTGGACAAGCTGAAAATGTAAAAACGACGATTCAAGAAATTGCCTCTGGAGCCGAACAATCTGCAGTTGCAGTACAAGCGACTGCTGAATCAATGGAAGATATTACAGAAGTAGCGCTACAAGTCCAAAAAGAAGCAAAAGGACAAAAAGAACTAGCCAGCGAAATGGTCACAACGTTACAAGAGAGCGAAGACGTCGTTAAGTCGCTTGTTGAAGGTGTTCAACGGGTCGCTACTGATTCAGAAGAGTCGTTGACCGCTGTTTCTCGTCTAGAAAATCATGCAAAAGAGGTCGGACAAATTATTTCGCTCGTTGGAGAAATTGCTGAACAAACGAACTTACTCGCTTTAAATGCTTCAATTGAAGCAGCAAGAGCAGGTGAACACGGTCACGGTTTTGCGGTTGTAGCAGAAGAAGTCCGAAAGCTCGCCGAAGAAAGCGGCAATGCGGTACAAGAGATAACGAATAACGTCCATAATATCCAGTCGGAAGTGGCAAATGTTGTGAGTCGAATGAATCATCAAGTTGAACTTGCTACGACCGAAGCAGCTAAAGGGCAGGAAACGACAAAAGCGATTGCAGAAATGAGTCAGTCCGTCAATGAAGTAACGAAATCAGTCAATACAATTGCAACGCTCGTTAATCGTCAAATGGAAAGCGTACAAGTAACGTCACAGCAATCTCAAGAAGTAGCAGCTATTGCAGAACAGACCTCGGCAGGTGCTGACGAAGTAGCAATCGCAACAGAACAGCAAACAGAAGCGATTGAAAAGATCGAAAAAACCGTTTCTAATTTAGCAGAGCAAGCGGATAGATTGAATGAAACGATTAAAAAATTTATACTAGAATGACAATAGAGACGAACAGCAACGGAGGGAATATACATGAAAGTCGCGATTGGATCTGATCATGGCGGGTTTACTTTAAAACTAGAAATTAAAAAGCTATTAGAGGAATTGAATATTGAATATGATGATGTGGGTTGCCATGATGAAAGTTCTGTAGACTACCCAGATTTTGCAATTCCTGTTGCGGAAAAAGTCGCCAATGGAGAAGCAGACCGCGGCATCGTCATTTGCGGAACCGGAATAGGCGTATCGATAAGTGCGAATAAAGTGAAAGGGATTCGCTGTGCCCTCGTTCATGACGTATTTTCAGCGAAAGCGACACGTGAACATAATGACAGTAATGTCTTAGCGATGGGTGAGCGTGTCATTGGACCAGGCTTAGCTAGAGAAATTGCGAAAACTTGGCTTGAGTCAGAATATGAAGGTGGCAGACACGAACGACGTGTAAATAAAATTAAACAATACGAAGAAAAGCAATAAATTGTGAAGGACGGCGAAAAAAGAATGGAACACGTAACAGAACAAATGAATGAGCTTTTGCAGCAATTTGAAAAGCTCGTCACGTTCAAACCGAATTCTTTAATCGTCATTGGAGCGAGCACGAGCGAAGTGATTGGTAAACAGATTGGCACGTCAGGTGCGATTCATATTGCAAAAGCACTCTATGGACCATTAATAAATTTTGAAAAACGTACAGGTGTTACACTCGCATTCCAATGTTGTGAGCATTTAAATCGCGCCCTCGTTATTGACGAAGCAGAAGCTGAAAAACGTGGTTATGAAAAGGTCACTGTTATTCCTGTTCCATCTGCGGGGGGTTCTATGGCTTCCTTTGCTTTCAATCAAATGCATAATCCTGTCGTCGTTGAAGAGATTCAAGCTGATGCGGGGATTGACATCGGAAACACGATGATCGGTATGCATCTAAAACAAGTTGCCGTTCCGTTACGTACTTCCATCCGCCACATCGGTGAAGCATACGTTACACTCGCAACGACAAGGCCAAAACTCATTGGTGGAGAGCGGGCTCAATATAAACGTTAAGCCGGTTTATGCATGTTTGCAAACCGGCTATAAAATTAAAATGAATCCAATCTCATCGCTTATTTTATAATTTTCTCCTCGAAAGTTAGACTTTCATTAAGGACATATTCACCAGCCGATAGTCCTTCTTTTTTGTTGACTCTGACAACAAATCCTTTTGAAACATCGTGTTTTTGATTAAAGGGTTCAGCTTTTTTAATGTTCTGGTCATTGGTCATTGAGGCACTATGCTCGTAAAGCTTTGACGTTTTGTGTTTTTCGTTTAGTGAAAAAGTAAAAGGTGTAGAATCAAGTCTTTACGACCAACGTAAGTAAGCTCAGAGAAAACCACTCCGTATAAAGTTTTTAGGTGGGAGTGGAAGCATCGATGTTGGTGATTGATTGTTTTTCCCACTAGCAACGAAGAGTAACAAGCAAATAGCAAGCTTACTTGTGGACTTTCCTATTTTATAACCGTAAACCCAATTTCACCATTGATAGTGTAATGTTTATTTTTGTCAGAAAAATCAGCAAATCCGTGAATGATATATTCTCCATCAGGCAGACCTTTCTTTTTTACTGTTTTGAAAAACTTGACGCTCGCTTTATCGTCTTCAAAAACATGTCCTTTTGTTACAGTATATTTTTTAATTAAAGGTACATCTTTTTTTAACTTGCTCGTTACACCGATGTCACGGATGAGTGTTTCGATTTTTACGTTACGGGTTCGTTCTTCAAGGGCGAAGGTTAGCGGAGTTTCTGCATGAAAAATTTCAATCGTTTCTTCATCTCCGACATATGTTAGCTCAGCAATAATCGACGTGTCTTCATATTCATCGTACATCCCTTTTTCCGTATAAAGCTTGTAGATGAAGTCACCCTCCTTTCGTTCAACTTCAGGCGGTGGAAGTGCAGTCGATTGCACAATCGACGGTGGATGATCGTTTCTCTTCGGGTCACCTCCTGTTGGTCCACAAGCTGTAATGAGTATCGTAAATAAAATTAAAAAACTTGCTATATATTTGCTCATAAGATTCACCTCAATGATAGAACTGACAGAATCTAAAAAAAGTTTCAATACTTAACATTCTTATATTTGATAACCTATAATATAAAAAAGTTTGGTTATGTTACAATTAGAGCCAATATGAAAATATGACAGATTACTAGCAAAACCCGTACATTCATACAGATTTCATTAAAAAGATTCGCATTTAGCTTGAAAACCAACGAGAAATCGATTATTGTTGAAACATAGATCATTCGGAAGGGAATTGGAAGGAGTTTATGATGAAACATTTACACCATGCAGATAAACAAGTATATGATGCGATTCAACAAGAGCTTGGTAGACAGCGTGACAAGATTGAATTAATTGCTTCGGAAAACTTTGTTAGTGAAGCAGTGATGGAAGCACAAGGATCGGTATTGACGAACAAGTATGCAGAAGGTTATCCTGGGCGTCGTTATTACGGGGGTTGTGAATATGTTGATATTGCCGAAGATTTAGCACGTGATCGTGCGAAAGAAATTTTCGGTGCGGAGCATGTAAACGTACAGCCACACTCAGGGGCGCAAGCGAATATGGGCGTTTATTTTACAGTGTTAGAGCCAGGTGACACAGTACTCGGCATGAATCTAGCACACGGTGGACACCTTACACACGGTAGCCCAGTGAATTTTAGTGGAGTTCTCTACAATTTCGTAGAGTATGGTGTTGATAAAGAAACCGAATATATTGATTATGAGGACGTTCGTCAAAAAGCACAAGAACATAAACCGAAATTAATCGTCGTTGGGGCAAGTGCGTATCCAAGAACGATCGATTTTGTGAAGTTCCGTGAAATTGCAGATGAGGTTGGAGCCTACTTAATGGTTGATATGGCCCATATTGCAGGTCTTGTAGCAGCTGGTTTTCATCAAAATCCCGTTCCATATGCTGAATTTGTTACGACGACAACACATAAAACGTTGCGGGGGCCGCGCGGTGGCATGATCCTTTGCAAAGAACAATTTGCGAAACAAATTGACAAATCGATTTTCCCAGGTATTCAAGGTGGTCCATTAATGCACGTTATTGCGGCAAAAGCCGTTGCGCTCGGCGAAGCACTACAGCCTGAATTTAAACAATACGCAGAGAACATTATTGCGAACGCAAAACGTCTCGGCGAAGCACTGACAGCGGAAGGGATTTCTCTCGTATCAGGTGGAACAGATAACCATTTGCTACTCGTTAACTTAACGAGTCTTGGCATTACAGGAAAAGTGGCTGAAGAAGCATTAGATGAGATTGGAATTACGGTGAATAAAAACGCTGTACCTTTCGATAAAGAAAGCCCATTTGTCACAAGTGGAATTCGCATTGGGACAGCAGCAGTGACGACACGTGGATTTGGTCTTGAAGAAATGGATGAAATTGCAAAAATTATTGGTCTCGTCTTAAAAAATTTAAACGACGACTCAAAAATTAATGAAGCGAAAGAACGTGTAAAGGCACTTACAGCTCGCTTTCCTATGTATACAAACTTATAATTTTTTAAGGACATCTTGACTGTGTCAAGATGTCCTTTTTTGGTGTGCGAGGCATGCACATATTCTATAAGGTTAAAGTCCTGAGCCGTGAAGGCAGTAGTAGCGATTAGCTTAAGACAAGGGTGTCTACCGTGAGGTGGAATCTGAAGGAAGTCATGGAGTAGACCAGATGCCAGTAGAATCCCTACGAGCGCACTTTGTCGAGCATTGGCATAACTTAAAGGAACTAATCCTTCTGGTACTTACTTTCGGAGTCCAGTACGTCGCGTCGAAATCCCGAAGCCAAACGGTGGAATTAGGAAGCCAGGTATCCCCACCGTGATAGACCGTTTTCTTCAACAAGCTATTGCACAAGTGTTAACACAAATATATGACCCGTCATTTTCGCATCAAAGCTATGGTTTCCGTCCGAGCAAACGTGGACACGATGCCGTTAGAACAAGCAAGGAACTACATCAAAGAGGGTAAACGTTGGGTTGTAGACATTAATTTAGAGAAATTCTTCGATAAAGTGAACCATGATAGACTGATGCAGAAATTGAGTGAAAGAATTACAGACCGACGAGTTTTACAACTTATTCGTCGATACCTGCAAGCAGGAGTTATGGAACGTGGACTTGTACAGCCAAATACAGAAGGGACACCACAAGGTGGACCACTTAGTCCGCTCTTATCCAATATTGTATTGGATGAACTCGACAAAGAGTTAGAAACAAGGGGGCTTAGTTTCGTTCGCTATGCGGATGACTGTAACATTTACGTACGCTCTAAACGAGCGGGATTAAGAATGATGAAAAAGATCACGAAATTTGTTGAAGAAAAACTCAAACTTAAAGTGAATCAACAGAAAATTGGAGTAGACCGCCCATGGAAGCGAAAATTCCTTGGATTTTCGTTTACATCGGAAAAACAATCTCCGAAAATTCGTATCCACAAAGAAAGCATTAAGCGTTTTAAACAAAGAGTCCGTGAGCTAACATCAAGAAAACATTCCATAGATATGGAACGTCGAATCGAACGACTGAACCGTTACCTAGTGGGATGGTTAGGATATTACCAATTAGCCGAAACATTAACAATATTTAGAGATATGGATAGTTGGATAAGACGGAGATTACGAATGATTCGGTGGAAAGAATGGAAGAGAACGAAAAAAACGCAAACATGATGAAGTTAGGTATAGACAAGTGGAAAGCGTGGGAATGGACAAATAGCCGAAACTTTCTGGAGAATCTCTAACAGTCCTGTTCTCCATAGAACACTTGGCAATAAATATTGACAGAGTCTAGGTTTGAAAAGTTTTTTAAACAGATACGAAACGATGCGTTGGACTTAAATGGAACCGCCGTATACCGAACGGTACGTACTGATGGTGTGAGAGGACGGGAGTTAATCACTCCCTCCTACTCGATTAAGTTTTTATGCAAACTAAACGTTTGTCATGTTTTTGTCACAAAAGTCAAATGGAATGGATGGTGTCCGTTTCTAAAGAAAGATATGAGCAGAACTTGGGTTGAATTGTTCGCAGTTTTTCTGTATATTTGTCAAGAAAGTAAAGTACTTGTGAGACTAGAAAAATACAACATGAACAATGGCAACGTTAAAGGGGGCAGTCGCAGTGGGAAAGGTAAACGTACTTGAACATCCACTCATCCAGCACAAACTTACATACATACGAGATGTTAAAACAGGCTCGAAAGAATTAAGAGAACTAGTGAACGAGGTCGCAATGTTAATGGCTTTTGAAATTACGAGACATTTACCGGTGAGGGAAGTTTCCGTTCAAACTCCTGTTCGTGAAGCGAAATCCTATGTACTTGCTGGTAAAAAACTCGGGCTTGTTCCAATTTTACGAGCAGGTCTCGGGATGGTAGATGGTGTATTACGATTGATTCCGGCAGCAAAAGTAGGTCATGTCGGATTTTATCGCGACCCCGACACATTGCAACCTGTTGAATATTATGTGAAACTGCCGTCCGATGTCCATGAACGAGAATTTATCGTCATCGATCCGATGCTAGCGACAGGAGGTTCTGCTGCTGCTGCCATTGATGCATTAAAGACACGAGGAGCAAGAAACATTAAGCTGATGTGTCTCGTCGCTGCTCCAGAAGGAGTGGAAAAAATAACAAAAGAACATCCAGACGTTGATATTTATTTAGCTGCACTTGACGATTCATTAAACGATAAGGGGTATATCGTTCCAGGTCTTGGTGATGCAGGAGATCGACTGTTTGGGACGAAATAGTAAAAGTGTGGCTAAATTGTCACAACCTGCAGAAAGCAAGAAATATTCTCAAAAACGTTCGTTGACATGCATTATACCCTATTGTATTCTATCTAAGGATACATATAATGGCTAACATTATAATTATTATGAAATTGCAGTTGGGATACCCCGCTTATGCATGCATTCCTTATTTGTAAGAAAAGAAATCGGCAACAGGAGAGAAGCAATGCTTCAAAAAAATCTAGTCCGTCGTTACTTGTCATATGCCGCTTACCTATTAGCATTTTTTGTTTTAGGCTGGGGTTTCACCTCATATCAAGATGTTTTTCTTGGTCTTATTTTAGGAACAATTATTAGCTTTATAAATATTCTTTTTTTATCTTATCGAGTTAAAAAAGCTAGTGATGCGGCAGTCGAAGGAAGAAAAGTTCGCTCAGTAGGGATGATGCAACGGTTTGCTTTAGCGGGATTAGCCGTGTTTATCGTATTTCAATTTCCAGACGTATTTCATTTGTTTAGTATGATAATCGGTCTTATGACTGGTTACATTATTATTTTTATAGATTCAATTTTGAACTCATAACAGTCTTCGGTTGGAAGTGAGGTGAATAGATTTTGGAATACAACAATCCAGAAGTAGAACTGTTTGGTCTAGTTTTTAATCTTTCGACGATACTTATGTCGACAATTGCTGCTGTTATCGTTTTTATTATCGCGATAGTCGCAACGAGAAACTTACAACTTAAACCGACTGGTATGCAAAACTTTATTGAGTGGGTTTTCGACTTTGTAAAAGGTATGATTAATAGTACGATGGACTGGAAGACAGGTGGACGCTTCTTAACGCTTGGCGTTACACTACTTATGTATATTTTCATTGCAAACGCACTCGGATTACCATTTTCAATCGTACTTGGAGATAATGAATTATGGTGGACAACTCCGACAGCCGATCCAACATTGACGTTAACAATGGCCACGTTAATTGTTGTTCTGTCGCATTATTATGGAGTGAAAATGAAAGGTCTAACAGGGTATGGTAAAACATTCATAACGCCAGTATGGTGGATGTTTCCATTGAAAATTATTGAAGAGTTTGCAAACACACTTACGCTTGGTCTTCGTCTTTATGGGAACATGTTTGCTGGCGGTGTATTGATGGGACTTCTAGCTACGATGATGACAAGCAGCTTTTTTGGTGCAATTGGAGGAGCAATTCCGATGCTTGCATGGCAAGGGTTTAGTTTATTTATCGGTGCAATCCAAGCGTTTATTTTTACAATGTTAACAATGGTTTATTTAGCTAATAAAGTGGCTGATGACCATTAATTATAAATGAAAAAACTATTTTATTTTTTGTACAAATAAAAGGAGGACATTTAGAATGGGAGCATTAGCAGCTGCACTTGCAGTAGGATTAGCGGCAATTGGTGCCGGCTTAGGTAACGGAATTATTGTTGGTCGTACAGTAGAAGGAATTGCACGTCAGCCAGAACTACGTGGGACACTTCAAACGACAATGTTTATCGGTATCGCACTAGTTGAGGCTATTCCAATTATCGCTGTTGTTATTGCATTTATGGTTATGGGTAGTTAACAACCACATAGCTTTAGCTAGTCGTGTTTCATAATGGCGAAGTCTGTTCTAGAAGAAATGGGACCTTCGCCATTCGTGTTGTCTAGCTTCTACGGCTCGCTTTGCCACAAATTGTGATGAGTATATGGCAATAAGAGCCTCTACAAACTTTGCAGCAACGATAAGAAGTTTCAAAAGTAGGTTCCGTACTCGAAAGAGTATTACAATATTTAGGATGACTTGCATCTTAACCTTTTCGTTACGTAGACTTCGAAGGGAGTGAAAAAAGTGGAATTTTTGACAATTGGCGCAGTCGTCGATGGCGGCACAATTATAGCTCAATTGCTTATTTTCCTCATTTTACTTGCATTGTTACGCGCGTACGCATGGAAACCATTAATGGGCATCATGAAGCAGCGCGAAGAACATATTTCATCGGAAATCGAAACAGCAGAAAAAAATCGCGCGGAAGCAGAGCGGTTTTTAGCTGAACAACAAAGTGAATTAAAGAAAACGCGTGAAGAAGCACAAACGATGATTGAAAATGCAAAACAACTTGGTGAAAACCAAGGTAAAGAAATTATTGCGAATGCGAAAAATGAAGCTGAACGTATTAAGAAAGAAGCGGTGGCTGAAATCGAACGTGAGAAAGAAGCAGCGATCAATTCCCTTAAAGAACAGGTGGCTTCACTTTCAGTTATGATCGCATCAAAAGTTATTGAAAAAGAACTTGATGAAAAAGCTCAAGCGCAGTTAATCGATGAATACCTTAAAGAGGTAGGCGAAGAACGATGAGCATGGGAAATGAACTCGTAGCGAAACGTTACGCTGTTGCCTTATTTGAGTTAGTGAAAGAAAAAGGAGCTTTATCTCAAGCTGAAAAAGAAGCTGAACTTATTCAAACGCTTTTTAACAATGAGGAGCTTAATCATTTTTTTTCACATCCGAAAATTACAACAGAACAAAAAAAATCGTTACTTGTTGATTTTGTAAAAGATAAAATTTCAAATGAAGTATTGAACACACTCTTTTTAATGCTTGACCGTAAGCGAGGCGATAGCATCGCTGAAATGGCGAAACAACTTTCATTGCTTGCGATGGAAGAGCGAAATGTAGCAGAAGCGGTTGTATACTCCGTTACGCCGCTCAACGAAGAACAGCAACAAACAATTTCAAAAATAATCGCTGAAAAAGTTGGGAAAGAAAGCTTGCGTATGCAAAACATTGTTCATCCTGATTTGCTTGGCGGATTAAGAATACGAGTTGGTAATCAAATTTTTGACGGCAGTGTAAGTGGTAAACTAGAAAGTTTAAAGCGCCAAATCACTGCGACAAACGTGTAATAGTGTGAATTCAAAAGGAGTCCTTATTGAATGTCTATTACCCGAAATCGTATCGTACCACACTATGATGATAGGGGTGAATTTTCATGAGCATCAATGCTGAAGAAATTAGTTCGCTTATAAAAAAGCAAATTGAAAATTATGAAAGTGAAATCGAAGTAAGCGAAGTCGGTACAGTTATCGAAGTGGGTGACGGTATCGCTCGTGTACATGGTCTTGACAACGTCATGGCAGGAGAGCTCGTTGAATTTTCAAACGGTGTCATGGGCATGTCCCAAAACTTAGAGGAAAATAACGTTGGGATTATTATTCTCGGACCGTATACAGACATCCGTGAAGGTGACGAAGTAAAACGGACAGGGCGGATTATGGAAGTTCCTGTCGGTGAAGAATTACTCGGTCGAGTCGTAAACTCATTAGGCCAACCGATTGACGGTCAAGGTCCAATTGAAACAACTAAAACCCGTCCAATTGAGAGCCCAGCACCAGGAGTAATGGATCGGAAGTCCGTTCATGAACCTCTCCAAACAGGTCAGAAAGCGATCGACGCGCTTATTCCAATTGGACGTGGACAACGTGAGCTTATTATTGGAGACAGACAAACAGGGAAAACTTCGATTGCCATTGATACGATCATCAATCAAAAAGATGAAGATATGATTTGTATTTATGTTGCAATCGGACAAAAAGAATCAACCGTTCGTGGCGTCGTAGAAACGTTTCGCCAACACGGTGCACTTGACTATACAATTGTCGTCTCAGCGACAGCTTCACAGCCAGCACCACTATTGTTCCTTGCACCTTATGCAGGTGTAACAATGGGTGAAGAATTTATGTATAACGGAAAGCACGTACTTGTCGTCTATGATGACTTATCGAAACAAGCAGCTGCCTACCGTGAGCTATCTTTATTGCTTCGTCGTCCTCCAGGCCGTGAAGCGTACCCTGGTGACGTTTTCTACTTGCATTCACGTTTGCTAGAGCGTTCCGCTAAGCTAAGTGATGCACTTGGTGGCGGCTCATTAACAGCCCTTCCATTTATTGAAACACAAGCAGGAGACGTTTCAGCATATATTCCGACGAACGTAATCTCAATTACAGACGGACAAATTTTCTTACAATCTGACTTATTCTTCTCGGGTGTGCGTCCAGCTGTAGACGCAGGTTTATCTGTATCACGTGTCGGTGGATCAGCACAAATTAGTGCGATGAAAAAAGTTGCTGGTACACTTCGACTTGACTTAGCGTCTTACCGTGAACTCGAGGCGTTCGCTCAATTCGGTTCAGACCTTGACAAAGCAACACAAGCTCGCTTAAATCGTGGTGAACGTACAGTTGAAGTTTTAAAGCAAGGATTGCATAAACCGTTAGCGGTTGAGAAGCAAGTTGCGATTTTATATGCGTTAACACGTGGATTCCTTGACGATATTCCAGTAGAAGATATCTCGCGTTTTGAAGAAGATTACTACACGTGGCTCGAACATAATCGGAAAGAAATTCTCGACACGATTCGTGAAACGGGTAAGTTACCAGATGAGGAAAAGTTTAACGAAGCAATTACAGACTTTAAGAAAACATTCGTAACAAGTAATAAAAAATAAACATTTAAACATTTTGCATCACAGTTTGTGCATGTCCTTCCAGGATACGTGTCATCGGTACGCCGCCTAAAAACCAACAAATTATGGAAATGGCGGCACTTGTATATCCTGTGTATTGCAGTAAGTTACGCGCTTCTGCAATTGTGTACATGACGAACCTCCATAATAAGGTGGTGAATTAGCAAGTGGCATCTTTACGCGACATTAAAACTAAAATTAATTCAACAAAAAAAATGCGGCAAATTACGAAAGCAATGGAAATGACATCCGCGGCAAAATTAAGCCGAGCTGAAATGAATGCGAAACGATTTGTCGTATATATGGATAAAATACAAGAAGTTGTTGCGAGTATCGCTCTCGGTAGCCAAAGTGCAACACATCCGATGTTAGAAAGTCGTGAAGTTAAGAAAACAGGCTACTTAGTCATAACTGCTGACAGTGGGCTTGCTGGCGCATACAACAGCAACATCATTCGTAAAGTTTTACAAACGATCGAAGAACGCCATACATCGAAAGATGAATATGCAATCATTGCAATCGGAAAAATGGGGTTACAATTTTTCCAAAAACGTGGTATGCCTGTCGTTGAATCTGTTGTCGGGTTAAAAGATCAACCTGAGTTTTCTGAAATTAAAGCGATCGCTTCGAACGCAGTAAGCTTGTTTAGTGAGGGTGTGTATGATGAACTATTTATGTACTATAATCACTTCGTCAGTGCGATTTCACAACAAGTAACTGAAAAGAAGCTATTGCCAATTACAGATTTACAGCAGGGACAAACAACATTAAGTTCATATGAATATGAGCCTTCAGAAGAAGAAATATTAAATAAGTTACTCCCGCAATATGCTGAAAGCTTGATTTATGGTGCACTGCTTGATGCTAAAGCAAGTGAACACGGAGCACGAATGACTGCAATGAAAAGCGCATCAGATAATGCGGAAGAACTTATCGATTCATATACACTTGCTTACAACCGTGCACGACAAGCAGCAATCACACAAGAAATTAGTGAAATTGTCGGTGGGGCAGCAGCATTAGAATAACCATCTAGCTTATTCGACTTAAGGCTGCAGCTACTCACTGCATAGAAAAACTGTTGTTGCAACGTCAACACGAGCATATTGATGTGCGCTAGGTTTAAGGAAGATTTGACGTGTTTTCACAGAATGTGTGACTTCTATATTACTCACAAGCGATCGATAGTCTTGTTAAAAGAAGTGCTCGAAAGCTGATCTTATTTTTTAGCGATTATAATTAGGAGGGAAAACGATGAGCAATGGACGAGTTGTTCAAGTAATGGGTCCCGTCGTTGACGTTAAGTTTGACAGCGGCGCTCTCCCTGAAATAAACAACGCGCTGAAAATTGATTATAAAGCGCAATCAGAGTCCGAAGCGGACATCGATTTAACACTTGAAGTTGCTTTACATCTTGGTGATGATACAGTCCGTACGGTAGCGATGTCGTCAACTGATGGTGTAAAACGCGGCATGGAAGTTGTAAATACAGGTGGACCGATTTCCGTTCCAGTCGGTGATGTAACGTTAGGACGCGTGTTTAACGTACTAGGTGATCACATTGATCTCGGTGAGGCAATTCCAGAAGAAGAACGCCGTGATCCGATCCACCGTGAAGCACCAAAATACGAAAACCTTTCAACAAAAACAGAGATTTTAGAAACAGGAATTAAAGTTGTTGACCTTCTCGCTCCATATATTAAAGGTGGAAAAATCGGTCTATTCGGTGGAGCAGGTGTAGGAAAAACAGTATTAATTCAAGAACTTATTAACAACATCGCTCAAGAACACGGTGGGATTTCTGTTTTCGCAGGTGTTGGTGAGCGTACACGTGAAGGTAACGACTTGTACTTTGAAATGAAAGATTCTGGAGTAATCGATAAAACGGCGATGGTATTTGGTCAAATGAACGAACCACCAGGTGCACGTCTCCGTGTTGCTCTAACTGGGCTTACAATGGCTGAGTATTTCCGTGATGAACAAGGTCAAGACGTCCTATTGTTTATCGACAACATTTTCCGGTTTACACAAGCAGGTTCTGAAGTATCTGCACTTCTTGGCCGGATGCCATCTGCGGTTGGTTATCAGCCTACACTCGCAACGGAAATGGGACAATTGCAAGAACGAATTACATCAACAAACGTTGGTTCTGTAACATCGATTCAAGCCGTTTACGTGCCAGCGGATGACTATACTGACCCAGCTCCGGCAACAACGTTTGCTCACTTAGATGCAACGACAAACTTGGAGCGTAAACTTTCAGAGCAAGGAATCTATCCGGCTGTAGACCCGCTCGCATCAACGTCTCGTGCACTTTCACCAGAAATTGTAGGTGAAGAACATTACAATGTTGCCAGACAAGTACAGCAAACACTTCAAAAATATCGTGAATTGCAAGACATTATTGCAATTCTAGGTATGGATGAATTGTCAGATGAGGATAAATTAACGGTCGCACGTGCACGCCGTATTCAATTCTTCTTATCACAAAACTTCCACGTAGCTGAACAATTTACAGGACAACCAGGTTCTTACGTACCTGTAGAAGAAACTGTAAAAGGATTTAAAGAAATTCTTGAAGGAAAGTATGACCATCTCCCAGAAGATGCTTTCCGTCTCGTCGGACGGATTGAGGAAGTAATCGAAAAAGCAAAAGAAATGGGAGTCGAAGTATAACGACGTAAATTCCTAACTATTCAGCCTGACTTGAGGATGCTTATCACCAGATAATCTGGTGATAAGCAAGGATAACACATCTGTACGATGGTCCATATCGATCATGAATGTAAATGATTGAATTTGGATTACTGAATAACAGGTTGATGAGGTGGAGCACCTGTCGTTACGTAAGGAGGGGTTTTCACATGAGTAAAGTAAAAGTTAGTGTTGTCACCCCAGACGGTCCCGTTTATAGCGGTGAAGCAGAAATGGTGAGTGTGAAAGGACTTGGCGGAGAACTCGGAATTTTACCGAATCATATTCCGTTCGTAACACCACTCACGATCAATCCAATTCGCTTAATGAATGACGGAAAATCTGATTTGGTTGCTGTCCACGGTGGCTTCATTGAAGTTAGACCTGACGAGATTACAATTTTGGCACAGGCAGCTGAATTACCTTCTACAATTGATGTTGAACGTGCAAGGAAGGCAAAAGAACGGGCAGAGGAAAGACTTAGACAAGGACAACAAGAAAAAATAGATTTTGTCCGAGCGGAAAACGCTTTAAAGCGTGCCTTAAACCGTTTGGAAGTAGCGGAGTAAACAGATGAGCACTGAGTGAGCGTTTTCACTTGGTGTTTTTTCTGCCCGCAATAATTCCATAAGGAGTGATCCGATGGAAAGCATTGCGATTCAAGGGATCGTTAATATCGTTATCGTTCTTGTTATCATCGTCATAACTTGGTGGGCATTGCAAGCGTTTAAGATAGACTTATTCGTAAAAAACCCAAACGGACCCCAAGCAAAAGCACTCCTCATCTTACTTACCATAGCCATTGGTTCATTAGTCGGAAACTTTTTTATTCATTATTTAGAATGGGCGACGTGGATTAAATACATATTTACAGTCTGAAACGTCGAAAGTTGACGATAACTTCCATGTATGAACAACCACTTCTTGACCAAGATTGTTAATAGTAGGTGTTCAAAAAAACTTTGAACAACCGCTAATGAGGAGAGGAGTCGTTGTTCATGAAACATGTGGGAAGCATCTTTACGATCATTGGATTAATGATAAGTATACATGCGCTCAAGGGTCAACATGAGTCATATCCAGTTTCAAACAAAGACAAAAATATAAAACCACTTTTACAAATTGTATCCGTAATGAACGAAGTTGGCGCCGAAATCGACACGTGGCATTTGCAAGCAAAAGATAAGCACGGTTTGATCTCTAATCGCGAAGGGTATAAATCAACAGTAAACGATATAAAACAGATTGCGAATGATTTTAAATGGGAAGAACCTATCAATGAAGGCGACAGCATAAAAATCGAAGGAACGAGACATTCACTTCGTGGTCAAATCCGTGAGTCGATTTCAATTTTAACCTATCACAATCACAATCAATACGAAACGAAAATTTCATACGAAATGATGGGTCATGATTGGCTAGAGAGTATGAAGAACGACATATTTTCGCTTTTTTCGACTCGTACGTCAGAACTATTTTTAGAAAATCCCTCAATTTCCACTTGTGTAACTGGAAATTTCAATGATACAATGGAGATTGCTGTGAATACTCAATCGAAAAATATAATGCGTCTGTTGCGTGCGAATTTTGTCGAAAGTCTTGAGGAAGAGTCGTTTGTTTCTCTCTCCGCATATACAAATCAATGGGATACATCAATTACAACCAATCATAAAAAGATGAATCTTCAAATCGCACTACGAGACCAAGGGTTAAACAAGCCAACTCGTGTACTGATTGGAACACCTATTTTAACAGCTGAATACTAATATAGAAACTAACTCGACGCGGAGGGGAATACGTTGGAAAAAATCATTGTCCGTGGTGGTAGTCGGCTGCAAGGCTCCGTGAAAGTCGAAGGAGCAAAAAATGCTGTACTGCCTGTCATAGCTGCATCAATTTTAGCAAAACAAGGAACGAGCACTATTTATGATGTGCCTGCCCTTGCTGATGTATATACGATTAAAGAAGTATTGGAAAATTTAAACTGTGATATTCAATTTTATGGAAATAAAATGTTTATTAATGCAGAAAATGAAATTCGAACAGAAGCACCGTTCGAAGCGGTTCGAAAAATGCGCGCATCGTTCCTTATCATGGGACCTCTGCTTGCGAGACGCGGCCACGCCCGAATTGCATTGCCCGGTGGTTGTGCAATTGGGTCGCGGCCAATTGATCAACATTTAAAGGGATTTGAAGCGATGGGTGCAAAAGTAAAGATCGGCAACGGTTTTATTGAAGCGTTCGTCGATGGGAAACTACAAGGCGCCAAGATTTATTTAGACTTCCCTAGCGTCGGTGCAACAGAAAATATAATGATGGCAGCGTCGTTAGCAGAAGGAACGACAGTGATTGAAAATGCTGCAAAAGAACCGGAAATCGTTTGCTTAGCGAATTATTTGAATGCAATGGGTGCAAAAGTTCGCGGAGTAGGTACGGGTACCATTCGTATCGATGGTGTTGAAGAACTACACAGTGCTGAACATACAGTCATTAGCGATCGAATTGAAGCAGGAACTTTTATGGCAGCAGCTGCAATTACAGGCGGCGATGTATTTATTGAAGGAGCAGTATCAGAACATTTACGTCCACTAATTGCTAAAATGGAAGAGATGGGTGTAACGATTGTTGAACGAGAAAACGGGTTGAATGTGATAGGGCCTGAAAAGTTAAAGCCAGTTGATATAAAAACAATGCCACACCCTGGATTTCCAACGGATATGCAGTCCCAAATGATGGCATTGCTCATGAGAGCAGACGGAACAAGTGTCATAACCGAGACCGTATTTGAAAATCGTTTTATGCACGTTGAAGAATTTCGTCGTATGAACGCAGATATCAAAATAGAAGGTCGCTCGGCAATCATTAAAGGTCACACGAATCTTCAAGGTGCTGAAGTATTTGCGACAGATTTAAGAGCAGGTGCTGCATTAATTATAGCTGGTCTCGTTGCAGACGGATATACACGTGTTGTCGACCTTCATCATATCGACCGAGGCTATGTAAATTTAGAAAATAAATTGGCATCCATCGGGGCGGAAATTGAGCGTGTCGTAGAGGAGCCAACTCCTGTCGGAGAGGCAGTTCCAAAAAACCAGCCATTTTTAAAAATTAATCCTAAATTTGTTTAATTAAATCAATCCATAAGAAAGCGGCAGCAATGTCGTTTTTTCTTTTTGTTCTAATAGCTCGTCCTTCCCCATAAAATAGTAAAGCGATTGACAATTTTGTTCACCAAATAGGAATTAGAACAGAACCTTTACAACTTCAAGTTGAGGCAGACTACAAACGGCAGACGCGTGAACAACAATGTCTGTAAGACTCACATCTAGTCTTTTTCATTTATTAACGTCGATGTCGTGATCATTAGTGGAAAATAAACTACTGTATGAAAAAGTCTTGCTTCACAGACAGGGGGAATGTAGCCTCAATGAAAAAAATGACACTTTACATCTCGTTATTGGCGATTATCGTTACGTTTATACCTGCCATCATCGTCCTGCCATTTTCTTCGGCGAAACAAGAAACAAAAATTGAAAATGAAATCGTACAACCAAACGAAGACCAGTTCGTTGTTCCTGTTTATCGAACGTTACAGAAACAAGTTGAAAATGTAGAGCTCGAGCACTACGTTGCGGGTGTCCTCTCATCGGAGATGCCTGCAGATTTTGAAATAGAAGCTCTCAAAGCCCAAGCCATGGCAGCTAGAACATATATCGTGAAGCAACTTCTTACTCCAGGCGAAATTAATTTACCAGAAAAAGCCGTTGTTACGGATACGGTTCATCACCAAGTGTATCGCAATGAAGATGAACTGAAAGAGCTATGGGGAAAAGAATTTAATTGGAAATACGAACGCATTTTACAAGCCGTCAAAGAAACGAAAGGACAAATTTTAACATATGAAAGTAAACCAATTACCGCTTCCTTCTTTTCAACGAGTAACGGCTTTACCGAAAACTCAGAAGATTATTGGGAAAATGAAGTCCCTTATTTAAAAAGTGTTCAAAGCCCATGGGATGAAAAATCACCTAAATTTGTTACGATTGAGAAAATGCCAGTAAAAACATTTGAAGAAAAACTTAGTGTAGAGCTCCCGAACGATAAAACAGTTGCAAAGGTTGTAAAACGAACACAAGGGAAACGAATCGCTGAAATTGAAATTGGTGGAAAAACATTTACAGGTCGAGATGTAAGAGAAAAGCTAGACCTGAACTCATCTGACTTTTCAGTGACACGAAACGGAAATGAAGTTATTATCCAAACGAAAGGATATGGTCATGGCGTTGGGATGAGTCAGTACGGTGCAAACGGAATGGCACTTGAAGGGAAAAAAGCTGAAGAAATCGTAAATTACTACTACAAAGGGATTTCAATTGAAAACATAGATGTTTTTGAAACACAGTTAGCAAAGCTCGCAATAAACTGAGACTAATTTCTTAATATTAAACAAATTTTAGCATTTTATGTATAGAATCTCAGAAATCTGATCAAAATGGTTTCTGAGGTGATGAACATGAAAGATGATAAAAACACTCATCTTCAAAAAGAAATGCCTTCAAAATGGAAAAGATTGCTGAAAAAACGTTGGTTTTACCCAGCTGTCTATCTTGGAGTTGCTGCTATCGTCATTGCGTCTGTATTATGGATACAAATGGGCTCAAACGTTGCTGAGCAAGAAAACGATACAACTGCTCACAACTACGATGAGGAAGCGATTCCGACCGCACAACAACAAGAAGTATTTGTGGAACCCGTATTAGCAAAAGACGTGGAAGTGAAAACACCATTTTATGATGCAAAAGCTTCAGCAGAAGAACAAGAATCTGCCCTCGTATTTTATAATAACAAATACCACCAAAATCAAGGTGTAGACTATGCACTTAAGAGCGGGGAAACATTTGATGTGACAGCTGCCATGAGTGGGACGGTCGAAAAAGCGGAAAAAGATGCGTTACTCGGCTATGTCGTTGAATTAAAACATAGTAATGGTGTGACAACAGTCTATCAAAGTTTAGCGAACGCAAATGTTAAAGAAGGTGACAAAGTCGAACAAGGCGATGTTATCGGAGAAGCTGGTAAAAATTCATTTAACAAAGACGCAGGCACACACGTTCACTTTGAGATTAGAAAAGACGGCATTGCGGTAAATCCACTAGAATTTTTCGGTAAATCAAGTTCTGCTATTCCAAGCGTAGAAGAGCAACAGGAGCAACAAGAACAACAGAAACAACAAGAAGCTCAAAGTGAGGATATGGAAACAGATACAGATGAAAATGAAGGCGAAGCAAAACAAAAAGATACATCACGTTCAATGACGAACGCATAACAGCTTTGGAAAGCCAGAGCTGTTTTTTTTTGTATATAAAGGTACAGTAGTCAACTCATTGACAAGCGTATTCTATAATAAAAATTTAGAACCTTTTTTAGAAAAAACAGAAAAACACTTTGTCCCTCTTGACTATTAGGTATATAACTGATCAGTCATTAATAAAATGTTACAAACCAAGTCATTGAGGGGCAGAGGTGAGAGAGTGGTTCGCTGCGAAGAAGTAAGATCATTGAAAAGATGACTTTTACTACTCTATCTTCGATCAGCATCACGGTAAGTCTCATTTCGCATCTCTTACATCCAAGTTAGGGAGGCGAGTGGTGTGCACGATTACATCAAAGAGCGTACTATCAAGATTGGCAAGTACATCGTGGAGACGAGAAAAACCGTAAGGGTCATCGCCAAAGAATTTGGAGTATCAAAAAGCACCGTACACAAAGATTTAACAGAAAGACTGCCAGTGATTAATCCTGAGTTGGCCAATGAAGTGACAAAAATACTCGACTACCACAAATCTGTAAGACACTTGCGTGGAGGTGAAGCGACAAGACTGAAATATAAAAAAAATGAAACAAAAAATAAAGAATCTATAAAGTGAGTAAATATGTTTCGTTCCGCCGAGAAGACATGCCAAAAAAAATGCATGTGACGTGGCGGACATTTTTGTATAATGATGAGTGTAAATTAGCATCTTCGCAAATTTAATCCATTCTAGCTTCTGACCTCTAGTTTTGAATATGACAGCAATCTTTATTATTTGACATATTTAGATAATCTTCCCTATAAAAGTAAAAATGTGTTATAATGTTACAATGAATAATTGTGATTAAAGTTTATCGGTTTTTAGGGAGGAAATGTATGATGCTGTCAAGGGATATAGGGATTGACTTAGGAACGGCGAACGTACTCGTATATGTGAAAGGTAGAGGAATCGTTCTTGATGAACCGTCAATTGTAGCTATTGATACATCAACGGGTAAAGCATTAGAAGTAGGCGAAGAAGCATATCGCATGATCGGTCGAACACCAGGAAATATTGTTGCAATTCGTCCATTAAAAGAAGGGGTTATTGCTGACTTTGACATCACAGAAATGATGCTAAAGCACTTTTTAGATAAAATCAAAGTGAAAGGTTTTTTAGCAAAACCCCGAATTTTAATTTGTGTTCCGACAAACGTTACATCAGTCGAGAAAAAAGCGATTAAAGAAGCAGCGGAAAAAAGTGGCGGAAAGCAAGTATTTCTCGAGGAAGAACCAAAAGTTGCAGCAGTTGGAGCGGGAATGGAAATCTTTCAGCCAACGGGAAATATGGTCATTGACATCGGTGGAGGGACGACAGATGTCGCTGTTCTCTCGATGGGAGACATCGTAACTTCCACGTCAATAAAAATGGCTGGCGACAAATTTGACCAAGCGATCCTCGACTTCATAAAGAAAAAGTACAAGCTGCTTATTGGCGAACGAACAGCAGAAGATATTAAAGTCAATGTTGCAACAGTATTTCCAGGTGCTCGAGATGAAGAAATTGATATCCGTGGACGTGACATGGTATCTGGTTTACCACGTACGATAACGGTTAATTCTGATGAAATAAGAGAAGCACTAGAAGAACCAGTCTCGCACCTTATTCAAGCTGCGAAATCAGTGCTTGAACTAACACCACCTGAACTATCTGCCGATATTATTGATCGAGGGGTGATTTTAACAGGTGGAGGCGCACTTCTTCATGGAATGGAGCAGCTATTTTCTGAGGAACTAAAAGTACCCGTCATCGTCGCGGATGAGCCGATGAGTTGTGTTGCTAAAGGAACAGGATTAATGCTAGAACATATTGATAAAATTGCAAAACGAAAACTAATCTAAGGGGGAACTTAACATGATTAGAGGACTGTATACGGCAGCTTCAGGCATGATTTCACAGCAGCGTCGCCAAGATATGCTTACGAATAATCTGGCAAACGCAAACACACCTGGTCATAAAGCCGATCAAGCTTCGTTGCGTACGTTCCCGCGCATGCTGATTGCCAACTTATCTCGTACATATGAAACGTCGTCAAATGAGCTTGCAACTGGTGTATACTTACAAGAAACAATTCCGAATTTCTTGCAAGGAAGTTTAATGGAAACGAATAATGACACGGATGTTGCAATTATTGATGGAAATCTCCCAGACAATAGCACATTAATGTTCGCTGTCCAAACGGACAATGGACAACGGTATACACGGAACGGTAATTTCACGATCGATAACGAAGGACGACTCGTCACGAGACAAGGGATGCCTGTTTTAGACGTAAACGGTAATCAAATCTTTTTACAATCAGAAAACTTCCAAATGCTTACAGATGGAACGATTTTAGAAAATAATGTTCAAGTCGCACAACTTAACGTCGTTCTCATTAATGATGCAAATCACCTCGTCAAAGAAGGTAATGGGTTGTTTCGATATGAAGGGGCTGCACTTGCATCAGCTGTTGGAAATCCTGAAGTAGCTTATCAGCTCCAACAAGGTTTTATAGAACGTTCAAACGTTGACTTGCAACAGACAATGACTGAAATGCTTAATGCATACCGAACATTTGAAGCAAATCAAAAGGTTTTGCAAACATATGATCAAAGTTTAGACAAAGCGGTAAATCAAGTCGGTCGCATCGGCTAACAAACAATGCAGTGGATGTTAGTGTTAACCAGCTCCGTGCGTCTGTCGTCAGTTTACCAAGTTTATCAGATCCCTATTTGAATACGTCTATATCGTACAATTTCACGTATTTGAACAAAAGATAAGTGATCACATATGAATGTCCAGACTGTGTACGCGTCATATAAAGGGGGAAGTTTTAAATGAATCGCGCAATGATAGCATCATCGGTAACGTTAGGACAGTTGCAACATAAATTAGATACTGTTGCGAATAATTTAGCAAACTTAAACACGAATGGATTTAAGCGTCGGGAAACGTCTTTTTCTGATTTACTCGTTCAGCAGATGAATAACTTACCTCGTGCAGATGAAACTCGTTTAACACCACTTGGAATCCGTTCAGGAACAGGAGCAGCAGTCGCTGGAACAACGTTACGCCTTGAACAAGGAACGATCAAACGTACCGATCGGATGCTTGATTTAGCACTCACAGAGCCGCAATACTTTTTTCAAGTTTTACATAATGGTGAAACACAATATACTCGTGATGGAGCATTTTATTTTAGTGAATCCCGTCCGGGCTTTCTTAATATCGTTACAGGAGACGGTGCATATTTGCTTGGGACGAACGGACCGATTGAAATTCCAATGAATTATAAAAGTGTGACGATACGAAGTGATGGTCAGATCGAAGTGACATTGCAAAATGATACGACATACAATGCAGGGCAGTTAGCGCTCGCAAACGTTCATCGGCCGCAATATTTACAAGCAATCGGTCATAATCGTTTTGCTGGTCCAAATGAGAATTCGGGAATTGTGTTAGCTGACGTACTAGAGACAGTAAACGGTGTCCAAGTCGTTTCACAAGGAGTACTGGAAATGTCAAATGTAGACTTAGCCCATGAAATGAATAGTATGATCGAAATGCAGCGACACTTCCAGTTAAGTGCACGTTCGCTTACAATTGCTGATGAAATGATGGGACTCGTCAACCGAATCCGCTAGTCATTGTAATCTCTTTTGATTAGAGTCTCTAGTCATTTGTATCATCGCTGTAATGGAGAATAACTACCATGATGGGATCATCAGAAACTGAACGACACGATGTCGAACAATCATCAAAACAACGAAAAAGCCAAAAGGTGAAGGTCAGACTCATCCCAATTTGGCTCCGGTTAATGATCATTGGATTTTTGCTGTTTATTTCAATAGTAGTCGGAGCGATGATCGGTTACAGTGTGCTTGGAGATGGACATCCATTGGGTGTTTTTAAGAAAAGTACGTGGCAGCAAATTGTAAATTTTGTTACAGAAGAATGAAAAAAGATAAGGAAGGAGGGGTCCCTGCTCAATGCTAGAAAGTAATGACATTAAAGCGATTTTACCGCATCGCTATCCCTTTTTACTCGTTGATCGAATCATTGAAATGGAAGAAGGTGTCCGTGCTGTCGGACTGAAAAATGTTACTATAAATGAAGAGTTTTTTACGGGACATTTTCCTGATTATCCAGTGATGCCGGGAGTACTTATCGTTGAAGCATTAGCACAAGTGGGCGGCGTCGCGATGCTATCAAAGCAAGAAAATAAAGGTAAACTTGCATTATTTGCCGGAATTGACAAGTGCCGCTTTAAAAAGCAAGTAAAACCAGGCGATCAATTAAAGCTTGAAGTAGAAATTTTACGTTTAAAAGGACCGATTGGAAAAGGAAAAGGAACGGCAACCGTAGACGGAGAACTCGTTTGTGAAACGGAAATTATGTTTGCTATCGGTGATCAAAAATAATAACATGCGACAACTTAAAATGATGATGTGCGTAAGACGCTGAACTCGTCATAAATGAAAACCTCTTTCTTGGGAAAACTAAACGAGAACGTATCGAGAAGGAGGTTCTATTAATGCAACGTCTGCTACGTATTGTATTTGTCGCGCTTTTAAGTGTAATCATTTTAGCCAGCTGTAATGATACTATGGATAATCCAGAAACAAATCGGAAAGATGTGGAGGACACGAATTACAACGAAGTGAATGAAATGAAAATGGATGATGAACAAGATGAAATTATGATCGATCGTGTTGATGAAGATAGCTTAAATGATGACGGAATCCAAGGGAATCATCCGTTTGATCTAAATGAAGATGGTAAACTGAACATACAAGAATAACTGTATCCATTGCGTACAACGCCCGTTTGTCGTAATAACGAACGTTGTATGTCTTAAAGCAAAACAAGACTACTTTCCATCGGTGAGGATCTTACCGGTGTCATAAACCTGTCAAAAACAGGTTTCTTTTTTTTGCAGGACAATGCCACTTTTTGTCGAAAAAGGTATAATATGAAAATGGAATTTAAAATGAATGGCGAGTATTATAAAAAAGAGGTAGATGTCATTGAACAGCATTGAAGCGAAAGGAAGAAACGTTGAAGAAGCAATCGGAATTGCACTGAAGCAACTAAAAGAAGATAGAGAAAACGTTACGATCGAAGTGCTTGAACATCCAGAAGATCGTCTTTTTGGTTTATTTGTTAAACCCGCTATAGTGAAAGTCACTCGGAAAACGAAAAACGAAGCAGACGGTAGTGATGAAGAAAAAAAAGAAACAGATGAACGAGGACCGTTACAACCGGGAATGATTGAAATTTCTGACGGTAACGTTCGTCACTCGGCGATAGAAGAAAGCAAACCAACAATCATCCCTTGTGAGCATTTGACTGTTATGATTAATGGCAAGAAAGTAACAGGGAAAACAGAAGTGCAACCGGAAGATAACGTTAAAATACAAAAAGATGTAATTGCAAAAGAAGAAGGTTCATTTGACATTTATGTGGATGATAGTAAGCTCAGCGCAACTTTAGATATTATTGTCGGTTTTATTGAACAATCTGTTCCATTAGACGTTCAGCCAGCGACATCGGTTGAATTAAAAGCAAAGACAGTAAAAACACCGTACATTTCGTTTTCAAAAGCTAACATTTTACAACAGTTAAAAGAACGAAACATTACGTTTGGCATTGACGAAAATGCAGTTGAAGAAGCGCTTGAGCGTAAACAATCAGGCGAAGTAACGATTGCAAAGGGTGAGCCACCGACAGAAGGAAAAGATGGCTATATTGAGTTTTATATTCAATATGAGATGTCTGAACAAAAACCAAAGCTACTAGAAGATGGAACGGTTGATTTCCGTGAAATTAGAGAGATTCCTGTCGTAGAAGTTGGCGAAAAGATCGGGATCATTCATGAGCCAACAGAAGGAAAACATGGAAGAACGATTCAAAATAGACCGGTTCAACCGCGTAAAGTGCATGAAGCGATCGTGAAAGGTAGAGGCTTTTTCATTGACAATAACACCATTTTCGCATCTGAATCTGGGACGATACGTGTTCGTAATCGCGCGCCGATTTACGAAATCGATATAATTCAAAAACTTGTTCATCATGGAGATGTTGACCTTAAAAGCGGAAACCTATCGTTTGTAGGTGATATTGAAATTACAGGAAATGTGGAAGAGACGATGAGTGTTGAAGCCGATGAACGTATTCTTATCATGCATAACGTACATGGGGCAACGATTGAAGCAGGCAACGAAATTTATGTGAACCGTAACATTATCCGAAGTAAATTAACAGTCGGAAAAGTCGATGACGATGAACTTACCGTTAAAGATAAAACGGAGGAGTTACTAAATACGATAAAATCGCTTGAACAATCGGTATTACAGCTCGTTCTTGCTAATCGTAAAAGTGGTCTACCAAAAACGGATATCGTCCCGCTCGTTCGAATCTTAATGGAACAAAAATTTCAATCGCTATCATCTGACATAAATAAGTATTTTCAACTGTTGCATGAGCATACGAACAATGAAGTTGTTCAATTGAATGAACTGATCGACCTGCTACATAAAGCGTTTGTTTTATTTGACAAACAGCTTTTAAATGATGAAATGATTTTTTTAACGATCGAAGAAAAGCTCACTACGTTGTATCGTTACTTCGCTGAAAAGCTAGAACCTACTGGGAAACTAACGATTGGACAAGCACAGCAAAGTGAAGCTTTTTGCAATGGTGACATTTATTTAACGGGTCGTGGTGCATATAATTCGAAATTTCACGCGGAAGGCAAGTTTGTGACGAATGGATTTATTCGTGGCGGTTCGATCTTTGCTAAAAAAGGGATTGAAGTGAATGAAGTCGGTTCCGGATTCGGGGTAGAGACGATTCTTTCAGTACCTGCAACAGAAAAAATTATTATTAACCATGCCAAAGAAGACACGGTTATTCAAATTGGAAAACGAATATATCGGTTTGTAAAAGAAAAACGACATATTCGAGCACAACTCGATGAAACAGGCGTCATCGCCCTTTCATAAAGTGAAAAACTCTGCCTCATTAAAAAATTAGGCAGAGTTTTTCTAATGATTATTTAATGCCTGCAGTCCACTTTTCAACAAGCTCAGGATTGTTGTCGAGAAATTCTCGAGCGACATCAGCAACATCTTGGTCTTCATCCCAAACTTTAGGCATTAATTCTTCTAACATATCATAATCCTCTTCGTATTGTTCTAACACTTTATAAGCAGCTGGAGCGTCTTCTTCAAGACCAGTACGAGCGACCGTATAAATTTGGTCTCCTTCACCGCCATAAACTTCTTTCGGGTCTTCTAGCATTTTCATATCCATTACACCGAATACCCAGTGTGGCTTCCAAAGAGGAACAATGATTGGATCTTCGTTATCGTATGCTTTTCTAAGTTCTGTAAGCATAGCCGATTCAGAGCTTTCCTTAAGTGTCCATTTGTCTAAATCGTATTCTTCAAGTGCTTTCTTCGTGTTTGCCATAATTCCAGCACCTGCATCAATTCCAATAATTTCCCAGTTGACAGACTCACCGAATTCCGTATTGTTTTTCAAGTCTTCCATTGTGTTGACATCTTCTACATATTCCGGTACAGCGAGGGCGAGTGGCGCTTTATCGATAACTTCTTTCACTTGAACGATATCGTCTTTGTATTCATCCCAATACTCTGCGTGAGTTGCCGGAAGCCATGCGGATGTATGAAAGTCGGCTGAGCCATCTGCAACACTTGCCCACATGGGTCCAGCTTCAACTTGTCTCACTTCTACATTGTAACCGATATCTTCAAGTAAAGCTGCTAAAATATGCGTACTGATTGCTTCTCTTGCCCATGCAACATAAGGAACAGTTAACTTTTTTTGACCGAGTTCAACACTTGTTCCACCAGTGTCTTCAGTTGCATTATCTGTATCACCATCATCTCCACCACCACAGGCAGCGAGAACGAGGGATAGACCGAGGATGAGTAAAAATGATAACCATGTTTTTTTCTTCATGGAAAAACCTCCCCTTTAATTTTTGGTTTTACCTATATTTTGAGAAACACGGTCTAAAATAATTGCTAAAATCACGATAGCAAGACCGGCTTCAAAACCAACACCAACTTTAATTTGTGAAACCGCACGATACACATCTGCACCTAATCCTGGCGCACCGACGAGTGACGCAATGACGACCATTGATAAGGCAAGCATAATACTTTGGTTCACACCAGCCATGATCGTCGGCGTTGCGAGCGGCAATTGCACTCTAAGCAGTTTTTGCCCAGTCGTTGCACCGAATGCGTTTGATGCTTCAACTAAATCTTCGGGAACTTGACGAATTCCGAGGTTCGTTAAACGGATTGTCGGTGGCATCGCAAAAATGACAGACGCGATAACACCAGGAACCATCCCAATCCCAAAAAATAAAATAGATGGAATTAAATATACGAACGCTGGCATTGTCTGCATAAAATCAAGAACGGGTGTTAACACATTACGCAGTTTATCGCTTTGTGACATCCAAATCCCGAGCGGTACACCGATAATAAAAGTGATGATGATCGATGTGAGGACAAGTGCGATTGTTTGTACGGTTCCGTCCCAATATCCGAGGTTTTCAATAAGCAGAAGACCAATGACCGTAAATAGGGCGATCGTCCATCTGCTCGTAAACCAAGCAATTGCAGCGATAACTAAAATAACGACAATTGCAGGAACACCAGCCATAATCCATACAAAAAAGTCAACGATCGAGCCAATAATATTTGATATAAAATCAAAAAACCCTTGAAAGTTCGCTTTTAAAAAATCGACAAATGACTCGATCCAATCTGCTAATGGAATTTTAGGTAACCAGTTACTCATGTTGGCTCACCTCATTTCCATTATTTAATCCATTTTGACCTGCTAGTGCACCGATGACACTTCCGTTAACAACAATCCCTTTTAATTTATTATGATCATCAACGACAGGTAGGGGTAACGGATGACTAGACATTTTGTCATACATATCAATGATGAGCGTATCAGGTGTAACCGTAGGTAAATCTTTTACCATAACATCTTCTAACGTTTTTTCAGATTTTATTGCGTCCGAAGCAGCCTGTGCGGTAACGGCACCGATAAGACGATGCTGTTTATCGACAAGATACAAACTTGAAACACTTCTAGCCCGCATCATTTGCAAAGCAACGCGAGGACCACGATCATAAATTAACGTTTCTGGACGGATCATGACGTGTTGAGCCGTTAAAACTTTCGACAAATCAACGTCCTCTACGAAACGTTCAACGTAGTCATCCGCAGGATGAATCATAATTTCCTCCGGTGTACCGATTTGAACGATCGATCCGTCTTTCATTAATGCAATCCGATCACCAAGCTTTAAAGCTTCATCCAAGTCATGGGTAATAAAGACGATCGTCTTTTCCATCTTTTGCTGTAAGACGACAAGCTCGTCTTGCATATCTTTACGGATGAGCGGGTCAAGCGCAGAGAATGCCTCATCCATTAAAAGAACGTCTGGATCATTCGCAAGTGCTCTAGCGAGGCCGACTCGTTGTTGCATACCCCCACTCAGTTCGGAAGGATAGCTATTTTCATATCCTTCAAGCCCGACGAGTTCGAGCGATTGCTTTGCTTTTTCAAGTCTTTCCGCTTTACCTACTCCTTGAACTTCAAGGCCGTAAGCGGTATTTTCAAGCACAGTACGATGCGGAAAGAGAGCAAAGCGCTGAAACACCATGCTCATCTTTTTCCGACGAACTTCACGCAACTCATCTTGCTTCATCTTCACGACATCTTGCCCGTTAATATAAATGTTTCCAGCCGTTGGCTCAATCAATCGATTTAACAATCGAACGAGTGTCGACTTTCCACTTCCGGACAACCCCATAATGACGAAAATCTCACCAGGATAGACTTCAAAAGAAGCTTTATTGACGCCGACAGTCATACCTGTTTCTTGCAAAATATCTTGTTTTGTTTTTCCTTTGTCTAGCAATTTTAAACCTTGTTTCGGTTGTTTCCCAAAAATTTTTGTTACATTTTTAACCTTAATGATCGGTTCTGGATCTGACATTTCTTCACCTCAAACTTATTCAATTGTAACGCTCGCATGTCCGAATCGAATGTATACTGTTCAAGTATATCGAGTAAAAGCATACAAACTCAAATCGCCTTTCGTACAAAATACTAGTATAAACCGCAATGAATAAAACAGTGAAAGGTTCACATCCAATATATGCCTAATTCTGTGTAATTCCTACTAATTACTCCTATTTTCAAGTATGAGCATCATAGGAATGATTTATGAATCGACAAGAAAATGAAAAACGACAAGTCGTCATCACTTGTCGTTTTTCCACGTCTATTTGCTACTGGCTTCCATTTCACCTAACCCTTGACCACGTTTTACACCATCATCAAAAGCATTTTGGTACAACTCAGCCATGTACATGTAAACAATTTGTTTCGTCTTCGTGTCAGAATTGAGCACGTCCAAATGCGAGAGACATTTTTCGATCGTTACGTTTTTTAAGCTGTACTTTTCAACCATAGGGCTCGCCTCCCTACTATTTAATTAATTAGAGTATAGTGGAAAAATTTGTCGATTACATTTCAAAAAAGTAACAATTTTATTACATTTTTGGTAATCTATACAAAAAGAACGATACCTAATTACGTGTTTAAAAATCGACGTCACACTCAAATTGTTCTATTCGATTGCGAACAAGTTCAGGCATCGGCTGAGGTTTTAACGTTTTTGGATCAATACTGACGTATATAATCTCCGCCTTTACGAGTGGGTCTAACTCCTCTGTACGTGTAATGACAAATTCATTGACGAAGCTTGTTCGACCAATTTTAACTGTTCGACACCAAAGATCTAGCACGTCGTTCAATCTTGCTGGTTGTTTGTATTCAAGTGTTGATTTCGCTAATACGAAATCAAAAATTCCATCAGCAAACACATAGTCAAGTTGTAACCCTTTGCTGTAATATTCACTGATAGCGATATCGAGGTAGGTCATATAGTGCGCATTAAACACAATCTTTTGTCCATCAATTTCTGAGTAGCGAACTTTTAACTGAGTTTTAAACTGAAAACCTTCCACGTAAGTCCATCCCTTCTTGTCCGTTCGTCATCGTATCTATTGTAAGTGGGGATAGATAGAGATGTAAAGGCTTTCTTGATGTTTTGTATGAGGCTACACCATTTGCTACTTAGGAAGGGTACTTAAAAATTCCGCTGTTCAAATTGCTCAATGCGCTTGCGAACGATGTCAGGGACGGGTTGGGATTGCTTTGTTTTCGGGTCGATGCTTACGTAAATAAAGGTTGCTGTTAAAAGTGGTTCCGTCTCTTCTTTACGTGTAATCGCGAATTCTGTTGTCATACTTGAACGGCCAATTTTTGCAGTCCGGCACCAAATTTGTAACCGATCATCTAATCCCGCTGACTGTTTAAAATCAAGCGTACAATTCGCAAGGACAAAATCAAAAACACCTTGCCTCGAAAGTTTGCGTGGATCAAGTTTTAATCCTTGCCGGTAATAATCACTAATTCCAATATCGAGATAGGTCATGTAATGTGCATTAAATACGACGTTTTGCACATCGATTTCTGCATAGCGTACACGTACTTCTGTTGAAAAGTGAAAGTCTTCCATCTCATTCGACCCTTCCAGTTATATGGTTTTATTACATTGTAATAAGGGGATGATGCGAACTGCAAACAAGAATAAAAATTCCAATTCAATTTACACTCGCTGCGTCTACAAAACTTCAATGAAATAGGACCGCAATGGGATCCATTGTGTGTGGTGTACTTAGTCTGCTTCCATCATTACATTGCCTGTGGAAAGCGACTCCCAGAGTGGAAATCAGGAATGTTTGACATTAACTCTCTCTTTGTTACAGAGAACATCTAAAATCGCAAATTTTGCTTATTGCATAAAGATCTAATCTTGTCATAAGTTCTACAGCTCTATCCCTTACAGCTGCTAAAATACTAGCGTCTGTTAATTATAAGCTTATTCCGTTTAAAGTTACGATAGCTTAATAAAATAGTTTAGGCTTATTTCACCTTTGCTGCAATCTGGTCATACAACCGTTGCCACGGCTCGGTCATATGAGCAAGCTTTGGGTTTTCCGCCTTTTTCTGTTTGTTCGTTTTCTTTTTCCTTTTGCCCATCGATCATTCCTCCTGCGCATGCCGCAATGTAAACAATTCGCGTAACTCTTCGGTTGGTAGTTCGGTAATCCAATTTTCACTTTGAATTATTTCGTCGCTTAATAATTGTTTCCGTTCGAGCATCTCGTCAATTTTCTCTTCAAGTGTACCTGATGTAATTAGTTTATGCACGTGAACGAATCGTTGTTGACCGATTCGATGAGCGCGGTCTGTCGCTTGGTTTTCAACTGCAGGATTCCACCACCGATCGTAATGAATGACATGATTCGCTGCAGTTAAGTTCAACCCCGTACCGCCAGCTTTAAGCGACAAGATTAAAATATGTTCTTCGCCTTGTTGAAAACGTTCGACGATCCGATCGCGTTCTGCTTTACTTAAGCCCCCGTGTAAAAACGAAATATTCGTTTGAAACGTTTTTGCCAATAGCGTTTGAAGCAGATTACCCATCGCAATGTATTGCGTAAAAATAAGACAGCTTTCACCACGTTCGCGAATGTCAGTCACGAGTTCGACAAGTTTTTCCGTTTTATGTGATCGTTCATGCAATTGCTTCTGACTGTCATCTTTAAGAAAAAGAGCAGGGTGGTTACAAATTTGCTTTAATTTTGTCAGCATTGACAAGACGAAGCCACTGCGCTCAATGCCCGTCCGTTTGTCAATTTCCCGAAATGTATCTTCGATTATTTGTTCATAAAGCGACGCTTGTTCCGCGGTTAGCGGACAATATTCTTTTTGTTCAAGCTTGTCAGGTAAGTTCAACTCGATATCAGGATCGAGTTTCGACCGACGCATGAAAAAAGGTCGAATGAGTTGCTGAACGTGTTTCATTTTCTCACGGTCATCTTCACGTTCAATTGGCAAAACGTATTTTTCCCGAAACGTTCGTAAGCTACCGAAATAACCAGGATTTAAAAATTCAAAGATTGACCATAATTCTGTAAGCCGATTTTCTATCGGAGTACCTGTTAAGGCGATACGATGTTTGGTCTTTAGTTGTTTTACCGCTTTTGCTTGTTTCGTAAAGGCATTTTTTATATTTTGTGCTTCATCAAGACAGACCGCTTGCCAATCGATTGACGTGAGCACATCTTCATCAAGATGCGCTAAATTATACGACGTTATGACGATGTCAATGTCTTTCGCATTCTCTGCGAGCGTAGTTTTTGTTGCCCGATTCGGTCCGTAATGCAATAGGACGCTTAGGGATGGAGCAAAACGCTGGAACTCTCGTTGCCAATTACCAAGTACCGATGTCGGACAAATAATTAATATCGGTTGCTTAGGTCGTTCTCTATCCTTGATGGCTAAACTATACGCAATCGTTTGGATTGTCTTTCCAAGACCCATGTCATCTGCTAGTAGCGCGCCAAGTCCATATTTGCGTAAAAAGAGCAGCCATTCCATTCCTGTTTTTTGGTACGGACGCAACTCACCGTTTAGCTCTTTCGGAACAGGCACAGATGGCAGTTGTTTTGTTTCGGTAAGCTGTTTTATCATGTTAATCAAATGTTTGTTTAATTCAAACGTAACATGTTGCAATAGATGGTCCGCATCGTCTTCATTGTCATCAACGATTAACTCTCTCGTTAGCAGATCGGCGAACGTCACGCCAGTTTCATTCACTTGCTTCATAATCGTTTGCATTTTATCAATAAACGTAGGGTCAAGCTTTACCCATCTTCCATTCACTCGAATGAGCCGTCGATTTTGTTCGATCAGCTTTTGGAACTCTTCTTCCGATAAATCGATACCGCCTGTCGCAAGCTTCCAGTCAAAATCGATAAGTTGATTTAATCCGACGAATGATTGCTGCGACTGGCCGACGGACGATTTTACTTTCACTTTTAATTTCGGCTCGCTCGCTTGTAATTCTTTCCACCACGCAGGAAGCAGCACTTCTGTTCCTGATTCGGCAAGTTGAACACTCGTTTCCGTTAAAAATAACCAAACGTCAATTTCGGTTAGCGAAGTACGAAGCTCTCCATTCTTATCTTGAAGCGAATCATCAACTCGAAACCAATAGTCACACTCTTCGTCAATTCGATGGAGTGATGCGCGCCAACGTTTCGGTAGTTCCGAAACGTTCTCTTTTTCAAAAATATGAAGCTCATCGGGGTTATTTTTGCAACGTAATGTTATATCTAAAGACCACAGTTCTTCATCATCTTCCGGTTCACGCAAGCGAAGCCCGACCGTAAACGGTGTATCGTCTTTTTGCCAACCGATGCGTTCAAGCCAGAACTTCTCTTGCGAGATGAATGATTCACGTCCGTCCGCATCAAGGAGAGGATATTGCTCTCGAATTGCTGTCCACGCTTCACGGATCGTTTCATCTTCAGAGAAAAGCTCACGGAGTGCAGCGGTAAGCCATCCACGCTCGTACTCATTAGAATGTTTATCAACTTCCCAACCAAAAATTCCATCCTTCCAAAACGCAAAGCTCGGACGGAACGTGCCATCGCGAAGCGCTTGAAAAAGCTTTATTGCTGTTTTTTTATAGTAGTCCGTTTCATCACTAAACGTCACTTCAGCTAATGATGAATAAGGCTTACGGGCAAAAAAATCAAGTGCCTTCCAAGGTGTAAGCGCGACTCCTTGTTTACCGTCGTACTCCATTTCTTCAAGCATCGTTCCGAAAAACGTTTCATCATGCCACGAAAACAGAAGCGGTGTCCAATCATTGACAGGAACAACGAAACGATTTTCATTTTCGACCCAAAGAAAAAACAGTTCATCTTCTGTCACAACGGTATGTAAAGTTAATGTCGTCGTTTTAATCATGAATGAGCTTTCCTTTCAGTAATTCTTCTTGAAATGCACGCAATCGTCGATGTTTTTTTACAAGAAATGCGAAATATGTTTCCCATTTCTCGACTTTTTTCAATTGTCGGTAATGCGTGCGTAATTTTTTTAAACGTCGAACGGCAAGTTTATACGCTTTCCGGTTTTTTTCTGCAATCGCTCGTTGTACAGCTTGATGATAAAGTGGCAAGAGGACTGAACGATCCGCTTTTTCAATTTTTCGTAAAAACTGTTGACCATGTGTTTCAGGCTCGAATCCGACTAATAGTTGCAATTCTGCCCAGCCTTTATAATTTTCGGTCGTAAGTAAGTAATCGTTGTACGTGTAAAACGTATACGGAAGCATTTGTTTCATCGCGCGAATAAGGGCAGTATCCGATTGAACGGCATCGCTATACATAATGTAATAATGAAGGAATTTATCGGTAATGATTCGTTTCAAACGATATTCTCCTTCTCTTTTTAACAGCGGAACGAACCGCTCTTTTGCGTAATCGAGCCAACGTGCCATACGCTCGTACTGATCCTCTTCATACGTAAGCTCGATGAGAAAGAAAAGCGTTCCTTGATCACCATCTGGCAGCGCCTCTGCACGTTGAAACGCTAAATCATCTGCATCTAAAAGATACGCAAAATGAATGAGGGCAATGATAAGGGAATGTGTGAATGAATTCACCGTATAATCCTTTTGTTTACGTGCAATAACTTTTAGCTTCTCCACTAGAACACGATCATGCGCCGTAATCCACTCTTTATGCTGTAACACGTTTGACCAAATGATACGGTATAACAGCATACTGAAATACTGAAACGCACCATCAGTGAGATGCAATAACGAATCGAAATGCTCGATACTTTCTTCAAAAAGCTTGAGTTCATTTTTCGTAAAACTTTCAAGAAGCGGCATAAGTTCATCATCAAGCTCAGAGATGAGTTGCTCCAACTTTTCAATGATAAAGTCTTCATTTATAAAATGCGTCGTAGAAAATTCATGTAATTTTATCATTGTGGTTACACCCGCAAGGGCTGTGTATAGTTGAGCAGTTCTCAATTTTTTTGGACGATTTTTTAAAAGAGTTTCATAATAATCGCTCACGATTCTTTCAGCAATCATTCGCTCTTTTAAACTAGCGTGAAAGTGTGAAAATGCTTTTTTCATTTTGCTTAGAAAGAATGTATATTGGGCTTCAAACCACTCGAGCCAATCTGAAACTGAATCGAGCGATACGTTTCTTACCGTTGGTCGAGGAGTCTCTAGTTGTTTTTGTTTTTGAATTTGTAAATGATCCTTTTGTATCCGACCTTCAAATTGATGAACAACATCACTAATTGATGCAAAACTAGAATAGACATAAAAAAAAGCTGCGAGTACATGCTTGCAAAGCTTTTCTCCATCAAGTGAACATTCGCTTAGATTGACGAAATCTAATTCAAGTGTGACCTGAACTTCTTGACGATCGTACACGGTCGCAAAGAGAACGTCATCTTTAACATTCGTATTGTAAATGTTGCCTTCGCGAAATAACTGAAAACTCTCTTTGAACAGCGCTTGATCGATTTGGGAATGCGGATCAAGTAAACTGAGGAAATGTTCACTCATATAGAGCACATCTTCTTTTGTTAATTCGTGTTGAAGCATTGGACTATCACCTGCTTAAAATGACATATATGTCCATTATACGTTCTCACGTGATAAAATAACAGAAGAAAGGGGAGAGCGATAGATGGAAAAACTGTTTGCACTACTTGATGAGAACTATGGAGAAATTGTTCGCCTCCGTCGTCATTTTCATCAATATCCCGAACTATCATTTCAAGAAGTTGAAACGCCAAAATATATCGCAGATTATCATAAGCAACTCGGTCACGATGTAAGGACAGGAGTAGGGGGAAGAGGGGTTGTTGCGAAATTAGAAGGCGGTAAACGAGGGAAAACGATCGCGTTACGTGCTGACTTCGATGCACTTCCAATCCAAGAAGAACGCGACGTGCCCTATCGTTCAACCGTTGATGGAGTTATGCATGCGTGCGGGCATGATGGCCATACGGCGCAATTACTAGGGCTTGCGAAAGCGTTAAATACGATGAAAGATGACTTACATGGTACAGTCGTGTTCATTCATCAGCACGCAGAAGAAGTACCACCAGGCGGGGCAATTGCGATGATTGAAGATGGATGTTTAGACGGGGTTGACGTTATTTTTGGTACACACTTATGGGCAACGGATCCGTATGGAATCGTCGCTACGAAACCGGGTCCGTTAATGGCTGCGGCTGATCGGTTTGATATTGAAGTTCAAGGGCAAGGTGGACACGGAGCGAATCCTCATACGACGAAAGACTCGATCGTCATCGGTTCACAGCTTGTCACGAACTTACAACAAATCGTAAGTCGTCGTGTCAATCCTCAAGATCCCTCTGTCGTTACCGTTGCTTCATTCGAAGCGATCAACGGATTTAACATTATCGCTGATCGGGCAACATTGACAGGAACAGTAAGAACATTTAACGAAAACACACGAACATTTATTGAAAAAGAAATAGAGCGAATCACGCGTGGAACGTGTTTTGCAGCTGATGCGATGTATAATTACACGTATTCGCGCGGTTATCCGACATTAAATAACGATGAAAAGATGGCAGAGTACATCATGGAAAAGGCGAAGTATGTACCTGAAGTTACCGATGTACACATCGCAGAGCCACATATGGGCGGGGAAGATTTTGCGTATTATTTACAGCACGTACCCGGAGCCTTTTTCTTTGTTGGTGCTGCTGATCCAGACTGGGACGTAGCGTACCCGCACCACCATCCGAAATTTTCAATCTATGAAAAGGCTATGCTTTTGGCTGCAAAAGTCCTCGGCGCTGCGGTTCTTTCCTATAATAGATGATGTATTTGCAACAATGAACGGTATAAGTTGAGTGAAAGAAACAAGTTGCTTCATTCATAGGGCACTGGTTAAGTTATGCGATATCGTTTTTATTTGTACTAGTACAATCTGTACGGATGATTTGAATAGAATACAGTATGTGAGCGCAGGTCTCACTGTATCTAAAGTAAATAAAAACATCTGTCAGACAAGGCGCGAAGGTGAACGAAGACGTGAATAGAACTCACGTTCATGAGCGGACGAGTGAGGCGAGCAACGCCGTATGCGAGCGTTTTCATAAGGCTGGAGAAACAAAAAACAGTCCTTTGGTGAGAAGGACTGTTTTTTTGTGTGTGCATAAATGAAATAGATTAAGAGGTTTATTCAACAGCGTTGCGCAAGCAATGCTCGCACTCATTCATGTATGACTCATGCATTTCTTCGATTTCTCTTCCGCATTCTGAACAAATTTTAGCGGGCATATTTCGAAAAAACTCCATTGGTTTTCCTAGCATTTTAACCCCTCCACATTTTTAAGTTATTCATAGTGTATTATAACATCTCAAAAAAATCAACCATCTGTTATAAAACAAATTAAAATAGTTAAATAGTCCTGAAGATACAAAAGTAAAACTAAAATATAGCTAAAAGATCAAGACTTTTGTATGAACATCATAGAGTAGTATTTATAAACTATGAAAAATGTAGTAGAATTGGTAAAAAGATGTTGAAATGTTGAAATGTCTAGAACTTTTTCATGGAAGGGGATTAAAAGTGAAAAAGGCGAACAAAGCTAACAAATTGGCGGGAAAGATTGTTATTTCTTCAGCTTTTGCAGCCGGTGCACTGTTTTCTGCACCAGCATTAGGGGAAGCAGCATTAGGTGATCAGACATTGACCGAAGGAATGAGTCATAGTGATGTTAAAGAACTACAAGATGTATTGAAAGGCAAAGGTTATTTTACATACCATACGTCAACAGGTTATTTTGGTTCAATTACGAAAGACGCGCTTATTCAATTTCAACGGGATAATAACCTTCCTGCAACTGGCGTTGCAGATGCAGCAACAGTTCGTGCTTTGAAAACACAACAAGTGAAAGCTTCAACATCATCAAATACGAACGGAAAATTGAACGTCAATCAAACGTTGCGAAACGGTTCACGTGGTTCACAAGTAACGTTACTGCAAAATAAATTGAAAGCGGCAGGGCACTTTACGTCAGCCGTGGATGGGGTTTATGGTCCCCTTACAGCACAAGCAGTACGTGCTTATCAGAAAGCAAACGGACTTCTCGTTGACGGAATTGCAGGTAAGCAAACGTTAACGGCGTTGAACAACGTAAGCGGTAGTGGATCGTCAGCACCGAAGTCTAACAAAGAAAATGCATCATCAAATACGAACGGAAAATTGAACGTCAATCAAACGTTGCGAAACGGTTCACGTGGTTCACAAGTGACGTTACTACAAAATAAATTGAAAGCGGCAGGTCACTTTAAGTCAACCGTTGATGGAATTTATGGTCCACTTACAGCACAGGCAGTACGCACTTATCAGAAAGCAAACGGACTTCTCGTTGACGGAATTGCAGGTAAGCAAACGTTAACGGCGTTGAACAACGTAAGCGGTAGTGGATCGTCAGCACCGAGTAAACCAGCACCGAAGCCTGAAAAAGAAAATTCATCTTCGAATGTGTTAAGGCTAGAGTCAAGAGGACAAGCTGTTACGAAATTGCAAAATGACTTAAAACGTCTCGGTTTTTTCGGAGCAAACTCCACCGGTTATTACGGAACAATTACTGAGCAAGCAGTCAGGGAGTTCCAACGAAAATACAGATTAAGCGTGGATGGCATCGCAGGTCCAGCTACGCTCTCTAAAGTGTCGGAAGTCCTATCAGGGAAAGATCAATCATCTTCAAATGGTTCGTCCTTTAATGTGATGAACGTTGTTGCGGATGCATCTGAATTTATTGGTGTTCCGTACGTGTGGGGAGGCAATAGTCCTTCACAAGGGTTCGACTGTAGCGGTTTTGTCGTGTATGTATATAACAAATCAAACGTTCAAATTCCGCGTACAGTTGCACAAATGTGGAACACGTTTAAATCGGTAAGTAAACCAGAAGTTGGAGATCTCGTCTTTTTTGATACGACAGGTGGTCCATCACATGTTGGCATTTACATTGGCAATAACAAAATGATCCAAGCAGGTACTTCAACAGGGGTAACGATTAGCGATATGTCTAGTTCTTACTGGAGTTCACGATACATCGGTGCGAAACGCCCATACTAAAAAACTAGCGGAAACGCTAGTTTTTTGTGTTAAACAAACGTTTGATTAAGAAAAAGCGTAAAATGTGTAATATTAGTCGGGATTCATTTTTAAAATGTGGTTTTGTATTTCTTTGAGCCAGGCTCTACGCTTTTCACCGCTTGCTAAGTTCATGACATAATTAGCAATTTCGGTAAATTCAGGTTTATCAGGATTCCAGCCGCCTACGGTTTTTGATTCATCTGTTAAATTTACTGTGATGTAGAGTGAGTAACCGTCCGACACATCTAAATTGGATAAATCTTCTTTAAAATTCCAGAACTTATTTTTTCTAATAAGTTCTTTTACTTTTTCAACCTCTTTATCACTTAGTTTAATTTTGAGCACTGGTGCGTCGTTTCCAAGTTTTATTCTATTCGTTGCTTCCGTATATAACGTTAGCATGCCATTTTCCTCGATCGCATAATGCTCTGTAAATAAATTCCGAACGTCGTCTGGTCCAGCAGGTGCAGTTTTAACAATTATGAATGGACCATCCGTCTCATAGTTTGTTTTTTGGCTACAACCTGACATAAGCATAAAGAGAAATAGTATAGCTAAGTTCATTTTTATCGTTCTTTTCATGGATCTCCACCTTTTCGATGATGCTAGAGTGAACAGACTACAAAACAGTTCGTCAATCAGTATTCTCGTTAATGATAATTTACTAAAAAGAAAGGATGTCACAGTAAGTCGCTAAGTTGGACATCCTTTTCATCATTACTTTGTGATGCGAAGCATCGTATTAATTTGTCCGAGGTGCATGCCTTCGTGATAAAGGTTAAATGCAATTAAATCGCCCACCGTTTTAAACTCGACACCGACGAGTGAGAATGGTTTTGGAAGTGGTTCAGATAGTCGACCTGCGAATTTTTCTTTAATTTTGCTTGGTTGTTCTTGAAGGGCTTGGATAATTTCATCTAAAGAAGGGGTTTCCTCGTTCCAATCGTTCGGACTCGTCCCGTTTGCGAATGATTTATGGAACGGTTTTCCGAAGTCTGGTTGTTCGCCAGCAGGATAATTTGCAAGTTGATCCGTAATCGTGATGATATGCCCTAAATTCCAGCGCACATTGTTGTTAAATCCTTCTGGAATCGTATCGGCGAAATCAGCATAATCACTTTGAATCTTTTTCGCTGCTTGTAGTGTGCCTGCGCGTGTCGTTTCAAGTAAAGTAAAAAGCATGTCTTCGTTCATTTCAATATCCCCTCGCTATGTAAATTTTATGCACATGTCTATTGTAAAATTATCCGAGAATTCAGTCAAATAATAAGAAAATATAAAATAAAAAAGTAGCGAAGTGATTTAGTGTAAGAGGAGTTTTTCATTCGATGGAATTCAAGATTTTGCTATTTCTTAAACACAAATTCAAAGTTGTTATGCGGATTGCAGATTTCTTATCTAAATCTGAATAAGTAAAATTATTTTTCTATTTTAGAACGCGTAACGTCAACCTCACTTTTAAGAATCATAGTTCTTTAAATAGTTTAGACTCTGTTTCATCGAGTTTTGCCCTTCATTAAAGTTGTTCATCTTACAAATGGGCAACATCAGTTTTTAAAGTGGACGTCTACTTTACATGTTGAATATCATGCAAATATTTGCCCTCTTTCATTTTACTTGAATATATTGAGAAATGTTTAACGCGACATTAATCAAACGTTTGTTTAAAGGCAAAATCTTTTACGTGACTAACTCATAATCTAAGTGACGACTATTCACTTCGTTTTTCTCATTGTACAGGTACAATTTTATAAATCGTAAACAGTAAAAAAGCGCAGCGATGCCACGCTTTTAACAAGTCGTTTTTCAATATTCAATCCGCTTTTTTATTCAATTTCAAGATGTTCTTTCAAACGTGCTGAAATCGTATTTCGCTCATCTTCAGTAACGATATAGTAGTAAATGTTGTTAATGCGTGTGCCGGAACCTTTTATTTCAAATGACTCGGTATTTTCGGCGGCTCCGCGATAATGTTTTTGGATTTTTTTCATTTCATCGAATGTTAAGTTCGTTTTCACATTTTCTTCAAGTGAGTTCAGGATGTTGCCGAACTTTGTAACGGTTTGGAAGCTCGCTCCTTTTTTTATAATTGCTTTAATGATTTGTTGTTGACGAATGTTTCGACCGAGGTCACCTTTTGGGTCCTCATAACGCATGCGGCTATAAGCGAGTGCTGCTTCACCATTCAATGTAATCGGACCTTCAGCAAATTGATGACCGCCACTGCTGAACGTAAATGCATTTGTTACAGTTACACCACCAAGCGCGTCAACGATTTCCTTAAATGCTTCCATATCCACTTTCACATAATAGTCAATTGGAATGCCGAGAAAGTGTTCGACCGTATCCATTGCCATCGGAACTCCACCGAACGCATACGCATGATTAATTTTGTCGTCCGTATCACGCCCGACAATTTCTGTTCGCGTATCACGTGGAATGTTGAACATTATCATTGAATTTGTCTTCGGATTTACGGTCACGACGACGATCGTATCAGAACGACCGCGATCGCCATTCCGTTCATCGACACCGAGTAACAAAAATGAAAGAGGTTGATTTTTTTCCAAGTCAATGTCTCGTACATTATCACGTTCGATTGGTTCGTGCACTTTCGATGCGGTGTCTGTAATTTGTTTATATACGTAACCTGCATATCCCCCAATGGTAAGCGCAAAGACACCTGCAATAATTCCTACAATTTTCAACAATTTTTTCACATTTCGTCTTCCCCTCATGTACTCTATATTGCTGATTATAGTCGATCAAACATGGTTTGACTATATGTGAATGACAGATAGTTTTATTTTTCGAAAATTTTCACATACGTCTAAGGATGTTATGTTATAATACGCATATATTACTAGTAAACTTGGAGGAAGCGATGGAAGAGACTATTAGTTTAAAAGAAATCGTGGACGTTCTCAAAAAGAGAATGAAAATGATTTTACTCATAACTGTCATTGCGGCGGCAATTAGTGGTGTCGTGTCTTTTTTTGTTTTAACACCTATCTACCAATCTTCAACTCAGTTACTCGTGAATCAATCTCAATCAGACCAACAGTATGTTGATGTGAACCAAGTTCGAACAAATGTGGAACTCATTAATACATATAACGAAATTATTAAAAGTCCATTTATTTTAGACAAAGTAATCGATGAATTATCTCTAGAACAGACACATGCGGAGCTTAATGGACAAGTGAATGTGACAAGTGCACAAAATTCGCAAGTGATCGAAGTGACGGTTGAAGATCCTAATCCGAGTAAAGCTGCCGAGATTGCAAACGGGATTGCATCGGTCTTTCAAACTGAAATTGTAGAAATTATGAATGTTGATAACGTAAACATTTTGTCAGTCGCAGATGTATCTGACGATCCTTCACCAGTAAAACCGAATCCGACGTTAAATATTGCGATTGCGATCGTGATTGGCTTAATGGTCGGAGTTGGACTTGCTTTCTTACTAGAGTATATGGATAACACGATTAAGACTGAGCACGATATCGAAAAACATCTCGGTCTTCCTGTACTCGGTACGATTGCGAGGATGCCAGAGGAAGAAACAAAAGCGACGCGAAGACGTACACGTCAAATGGCGATGAGAGGTGAGACAATTGAGTCGAAATAGCCGAAAACAGATACAAAATAACAAAGGACGTAGTTTAATTACTCACCATAACCCAAAGTCCATCATTTCTGAACTGTACCGGACGATCCGGACGAACATTCAATTTTCACTCATTGATGATGAGATGAAGACGTTAATGGTCACTTCAGCAGGACCTGGGGAAGGGAAGTCAACAACGATTTCGAACCTCGCTGTCGTGATGGCGCAACAAGGAAACCATGTACTTCTTGTCGATGCTGATTTAAGAAAGCCAACGGTCCATCATACATTTCGACAAACGAACACGCGTGGACTTACGAATGTATTAACAAGACAGCTTTCACTTGAAGAGGCGATTAAAGATACTGAAGTTGAACGATTGTCAATTTTGCCGAGCGGTCCGGTTCCACCGAATCCGTCAGAATTACTCGGTTCAAAAATGATGGAACAATTAATAGAAGATCTGTCATTGCAGTACGACATCGTTTTATTTGACTGTCCTCCAATTCTCGCTGTTACTGATGCACAAGTGATGGCGAATTACTGTCAAGGCGTTGTACTCGTTGTCAAAAGTGGAACGACAGAAATAGAAGCCGCACTAAAAGCTCAAGAAAACTTAGAACACGTGAACGCAAAGTTACTCGGGGTCGTTTTAAATGATAAGCCGATGAATGGTGATACGTATTACTATTATTACTACGGTTGATGATTAGGACTATTTAAAAATAATTGAAATTTTTCTCTTGTCAATTAAGGAAATATCTAGTAGAATACTAGTCACATTATCCCACACCTTAGGAGAAAAGGTCGAGAGGTGACTCGTTTGATCGATATCCACTGTCACATTTTACCAAATGTTGATGATGGCCCAAATGATGTTGAAATGAGCTTATCGATGGCTCGAAACGCAGCAAACGAAGGAATTACACATATTATTGCAACACCGCATCATCGCAACGGTCATTTTCAAAATACAAAACAAGAGATTATAAGTTATGTACAAGCATTGAATAATGAAATTGTGAAAGAAGGTATTCCAATTACAATTCTTCCAGGCCAAGAAACGAGATTGAATGGTGACATGGTTGAAGAATATGAAAATGGAAGCCTTCTTACGTTAAATAATACTGAACGGTATGTTTTCGTTGAATTTCCGGCGAATGATATCCCGCGCTATACGAAACAGCTCCTGTTTGACTTGCAATTGAAAGGATTAACTCCAGTAATCGTCCATCCTGAGCGCAACCGAGCGATTATGGAAAACCCGAATCGGCTTTACCGACTCGTAAAAGATGGCTCGCTTACACAGGTGACTGCGGCAAGTGTCGTCGGAAAGTTCGGAAAAAAGATAAAAGAACTTAGCATGCAACTGATTGAGCACTCACTCACCCATTTCATTGCTTCTGACGCACATAACGTTACATCCCGAATATTTAATATGAAAGCAGCTTACGATCAGATTGAGAGAGAATTCGACAGAGATCTCGTAGATGAGTTTCAACTCAATGCGAAATTGCTCGTTGAAGGGAAAGACATTTACACGCATGAACCAGTCGAAGTTCGGAAGAAAAAGAGGTTTGGCTTATTTTAATTAAGGTAGATAAGATGTAAGGTCGAAATCACGTTTAGTTCTGAGCTCTGGCTTCAGACCCAAGACCTTTATCCAGGTTAAAAGATCATCGCAGCTAAATCGTGAATCTTGCTTCTGACTTCAGACCCAAGACTTCAGCAACACCTAATCCCAAAATGAATGGGTCATCACAGCCTAATCGAAAGTCTGGCTTCCGGCTTCAGACTTCGACTTCTGGACAGGGTCGGTAATGTCTCCTTACCGTTAGCAACGGAGGCACTCGACTATATCGTGGGCTTAGACAAGCCTTAGACGCATTCGTTGTCGATGATATAGTGTGAGGCAGGGTTAGATGCCCTATTTTAACTTTACAAGTTGTTTCAAGTTGCTTAAAGAAAGAACATAACAGCATCGTTGTGTGTTTTCTTTAAGCATTTTTTTATTTTTCATTTAACGAGGACATCAATTAAAGAGAGAGGGGGATTTTGTGACTTATTATAAGCGGGTACCACTGCTGATGGCACTAGACTCGTTGATCGTGCTTTGTTCCATTTATGTAAGCTTTTTTCTATTACATCCTACATCTAACTTTCATTTATCGAAAACATTGCTCATCACTTCACTCGTTCTTCTCATTAGTCATCATGTGTTTGCATTCATCTACCACTTGTATGATAAGGCGTGGGAATATGCGAGTGTCGGCGAACTTATTATTATTGTCAAAGCTGTAACGTATTCGATTCTCATTGCAGCACTTGTGCAATGGATCGGCATCGGCACAATTTACATTCGTGTTTTATTCATTACGTGGATGCTTCACGTTCTGCTTATCGGAGGTTCGCGTTTTTCATGGCGCATGTATCGTGATCGTTACATAAAACCACGTGCGACTAAACGAAAAACGTTAATCGTCGGAGCGGGACAAGCAGGCACGACCGTCGTACGTCAACTATTGCACAATCACGATGTTGATCTGTTGCCAGTTGCTTTCGTTGATGACGATGTAAAAAAACAACGGCTTGAAATGTATGGAATTAAAGTGCTCGGTCAGATTAAAGATATTCCACAGCTCGTCAAGAAACGAAAAATCGAAGACATTATAATTGCGATCCCGTCGATATCAAAAACAGAATTACGCAGAATTTATGATGTTTGTTCACAGACAGATGCCGAAGTCCAAATTATGCCACTAATAGAAGACATAATGACAGGCAAAGTCGAAGTGAGCGACATTCGTAAAGTCGAGGTTGAAGACTTACTTGGAAGAGAACCCGTTGAATTGGATATTAGTAGTATTTCAGATTCAATTACTGGGGCAACCGTACTCGTTACTGGAGCAGGGGGTTCGATCGGATCGGAAATTTGTCGGCAAATTTGTACGTTCCACCCACGACGTATAATTTTATTAGGTCACGGAGAATACAGCATTTATAACATTGATCTAGAATTACGGAACGAGTATGAGAATTCCATAGAGATTATACCAGTGATTGCCGATGTGAAAGACGAAGATAGAATACACGAAGTGATGAGGACGTTTGCCCCTCATGTCGTATACCATGCGGCTGCACATAAACATGTCCCTTTAATGGAAGGAAACCCGCTTGAAGCGGTGAAAAATAATATTTTTGGAACGAAAAACGTTGCAGAAGCAGCGGATGCGAACGATGTCGAGACGTTCGTGCTCGTTTCAACCGATAAAGCCGTCAATCCACCAAACGTAATGGGAGCGACGAAGCGCATCGCAGAAATGATTATTCAAAATATGGCGAAAGAAAGCAAAACAAAGTTCGTTGCTGTTCGCTTCGGTAACGTACTCGGAAGTCGCGGTAGTGTCATTCCGCTTTTCAAAAAACAAATTGCTGAAGGGGGACCCGTCACGGTGACACATCCTGACATGACACGCTATTTTATGACGATCCCAGAAGCATCACGACTCGTCATTCAAGCGGGAGCACTTGCCGAAGGTGGCGAAGTTTTTGTTCTTGATATGGGCGAACCCGTCAAGATCGCTGATTTAGCAAAAAATTTGATCAAACTATCAGGATACACTACTGAAGAAATTGAGATTCACTATACAGGAATACGACCAGGGGAAAAACTATATGAAGAACTATTAAACGAAAATGAAATTCAAGAAAAACAAGTCTTCCCGAAAATACATATTGGAAAGGCAAAACCAATTGAACAGAAAATATTATATTCGATTATTAAAGAACTTCAATTTTTGGGTAATGAAGAGTTTAAAGAGACTTTAATAAGAACTGCAAATCAAAGAAATTTTGAAAAGGTAAATGTTTGACTAATAAATATATCAGGGAATCAAATAATTTCATATTCAAAACCTATGAGAAAAATGAGTGGAATAAACTATGAAAAAGAATTTAATATTTAACCTGATTGCAACAGGAGCATTTTACTTTGCCCAATGGTATAACATTATACTGTTAGCAAAATTCACTTCAACTTATGAAGTTGGAGCCTATATGTTCTTATACGCTCTATCTATGCCGATTTTTTATTTCTTTTCGATGGGTCTTAGAAATGTAGTGACTAGTGATAAGCAGCTATATAAAAAGACCAATATGTATATTGCAAACCGGATAATGAGTGTTTTTTTGGGAGTTTTATGTTTTTTTGTATTAAGTTTTTTTTATAATGACAGAATAGCTTTCTCAATATTAATTTTGTTTTCCCTAATCAAAACGTTAGAATTTTTATCAGACATTATGTATGGTTTTTGGCAAAACAAAGAAAACTTTTTTTTAATAGCACTTTTTCAATTAACAAAAGTAATATTATTAATAATTGTTTCTACGTTTATAATTTATAAACACGGGTCTTTGGAGTCACTTCTTATATCAAATTTGGTAATATATTCATCTATTTTTGTTTTAGAGATAAAAATATTTAATAAGGAGTTCAAAGTCTCGTTTAATTTTATTTATTTACTTAAGAGTATTAAGCTATATAAAACAGTTTTACCTTTAGGTTTTTCTTTTTTATTAATTAATATGATTAACAATCTACCGAGATTCCTCTTGGAAAGATTTTCAGATTTAAAGTTTGTAGGAATATTCTCGGCAATATTTTTCATTACCATGATTGGAACAGTCTTTATGAGCTCCTTAACCCAAGTTGCGATACCTAAGCTTCGGGATTTCTATAATATTAGTGACCGAAGCGGATTCTTAGGATTACTTATTAAAATGGCAATGCTAGGATTAGCTTTAGCTTCAATGATGTTTTTTATATCAATTTTTTTCGGAAAAGATATTTTAAATTTTTTATATGGTCCGGAATATAGTAAACACTATACGTTAATGATTTATTTTTCACTTGGATTATTTTTTACCTACTCTACTTCTTTTTTAAGTAACGCTATGATTGTAATTAATCAATATCAATTACAAATGATTTCTCAAATAATATCTATTATTATTCTGCTTATTTCGTTACTTCTAGGATTAAGTTTTTATGGTGCGGAAAGTATAGGTAAAATAATAGCTTTTTCCGACTTTATAAGATCTTTATCTCTTTCGATATTATTTGTTGTAGGTTATAAGTTGGTGCATAGATAAAATGAAATTTCTTGTAAATAAAAGTAAAAAAGATATTAGTTTAATACTATCAAAGGGATGGATTATTGGTGAGTATCTATTATTACGAAGCAATAAAAGGATTGCTTTCTGTTAAAACGAACATTAAAGACTTTTCCTGGTCTTATGGAACAGTTATGCCAAGGTGTACTGAACAAGAATATTATAATTGTAAAATTAAAGTGGATGTAATTGAAGAGGATTTTAGCATTCCTGATACCTTAGAGAAGATGGGAAAATACCATTACTTCAGGGGATATCCCGGTGGTAAGGAGGTTTATTATTATAGAAACTTCCTATTAGGTAAGAAACTAAAACTGAAATTAGTAGATGGGAATAGTAGGAATCCTAAATTATATGTTAATAAATCTTATTTCAAAAACATTAGACATCGATTCATGAACCTTCATTCTGTGGGTTACCTATTAACTGACTTGGCATCATATTTATTGCTAAAGGAAGGCTATGCTCCTATACATTCTTCAGGTTTCAACTTTGATGGTGAAACTAATGTAATATTTGCTCCACCTAATACAGGAAAAACATTAACGAGTATGATGGCATGTTTAGAGTTGGGAGCAAAATATATTGCAGAAGATTTGGCAGTTACTGATGGGAAAAATATATACTCTGTCCCATGGACTAGTACTTTCAGATATTACTCGAATGTTGACAAATCACTTACTTCTAGGATGAAGAATCGGTTGATAAAGGTTTTCCCTCCTCTTGAATTAGTAGGAAAGCAAAAGGTAAATCCTATAACAGATTTTGTGAACAAAGAGAATATACTACATCAATCGGAAATTGATAATCTTATTTTGTTAGAAAGAGATGAATTTGAAAAGACAAAGTTTGAAGAGATAGATGAGATTCATAGAAAATTAGTTAATTTAAATCGTTATGAATTTAATTATTTAAGATCTCCGTTAATAATAGCATACACTTTTTTTAATCCAGAATATAGTGTCGAAGAAGCGGCTTATGAGGAAAAAAGAATCTTAAAGAAACTAATCTGTAATTCGAAAAAGTCCTTCGTAGTAGCAGATAAAGACGCCACTAATTATTTGAGTTTAATTTTAAAGGAAGTTTCCAATGGAAAAAAAGTCACAGTATAAAGTCCTGCACTTAACAACTATACCTATGTCTTTGTACTTTTTGGAAAACCAATTAAAATTTTTAAAACAAAATGATTTTGAAGTTCATGTTCTGTCTTCACCTGGTATATTACTTGATAACTTTTGTATTTCTGAAGAAGTAGTAAAACATGAGGTAGAAATACAAAGAAATATTTCTATTCTTAAAGATTTAATTGCGTTACTAAAGATAACCCGAATTATCCTAAAGTATAAATTTGATATTATTCATACTCACACGCCTAAAGCAAGCTTACTAGGGATAATTGCTGGAAAAATTGCAGGGGTAAAGATTAGAATATATCATTTGCACGGATTACCTTTTGTAACTAACGAGGGAATTAAAAAAAAAATTTTATACTATGCTGAGAAGTTAACCTGTATGTTAGCTACTAAGGTGTATGCCGTAAGTCCGTCTTTAAGGAAATATGTTATTGAAAAGAATATTGTTAGTGAAAGAAAAATAAAAGTTATTAGAAATGGTTCAATAAATGGCTTAGATTCAATTGAAAAGTTTAATCCCCAAAAATACGATGTCAATGAAGTAAAAAGAGAGTTGAATATATCAAAAGAAGACTTTCTAATGGGATACATTGGTAGAATTACAAAAGATAAGGGTATAGTAGAACTGATTACTGCATGGGAAAAAATAAATATTTTAAATCCAAAAGTGAAACTATTACTAGTGGGACCTATAGAGAAAAACAACCAATTACCAAAAGAAATAATTCACGAGATACTTCACAATAAAGATATAATATTTACAGGGTTTGTTAAATTAACTGCACCCTACTATATGGTTATGGATGTTTGTGTTTTTCCTACATATAGAGAAGGATTCGGCATGACTGCAATAGAAGCTATGGCAATGGAAGTTCCTGTCATTGCTAGTGAGGTTATTGGTTGTGTTGATACTGTTAATGATGAGAAAAATGGCTTTTTAATACCAGCTAAGTCTCCAGAGAGTATTATAGAAAAAGTAAACTATTACTTAGAAAATAGAAAACTAATTAATAAACATGGTAGATATGGGAGGAATTTTGTTAAAGTTCACTATGAACAATACCCTATTTGGAAAGAACTGGTCAGAGATTATACTAGTTATTTAAAATGACATAGAGCAAATTCTAAAAATTTCACTACTATATATTGGAGTAAATAATGTGTATTCAAATCAATTCTATTAAACAAAATGCATTAATATGCTTAATTTTTATAAGCCCTCTTCTACTATTTGTTCTTATCAATCCGCAGGATTGGTTTGGTTTCTTATTAATTTATTTCTGTTTATTATATATCTTTTCGCAGAAAGTTTTTATTAACAAAAAATCAGTATTGTTTATTGTACTAACTTTGTTTTTTTTCAAATTGTTGGTATCTATAACTAATGCTTTTTTTGTTAATTTATACGGTGCTAATTCAGATTCACTTCGTTTTCATAATAATGCTGCTAATATTGTATTGTTAAACGAAAAAATCAATATCCTTCAGACTGGTACTGCAGGATATGAGAGTTTTTTAGCATTATTTTATAGGGTTTTTGGAATTTCTCAATTTTTAGGTCAAAACCTATCAATTCTAGCTTTTTTAATATCACTATCAACGTTGCTAAAACTATCTCAAATAATTCAGGGAGACAAATACCAAAAATTTATTATAATTTTCTTTGGTTTTCTTCCCTCAAATTTAATCTATACATCTATCATTATGCGAGAACCATATCAAATAATGTTTTTTCTTTTATCTTTGTATAGTTTAGCGAAAATGATAAAAACAGATAAAATTAGACCAATCCACTATTTGAAATTTTTGGTATTTGCCTTTCTGTTAGGAATGCTACATAATGGTTTATTGGTATTTTCCATAATTTTAGTTACAATAGGAACAGTAATAATCTTACCTAAAAAGTTAGGAATCCTAAGATGGCTTATATCTGTTGGCATTATTTCAAGTATTTTATTGATTGTTATGGGAGAAACAACTGTTCTGGGTATTTCAACTCCTGCAACAGAGGCTGTATTTAGCGGTAATATAAATGATTATATTGAGAGGTATAGAGATGGTGGTATGAGACAAGAAGCTAGGGCCACATACAATACAGAGTTTGATTCTTCCAGCATAGGAGCAATGATTGTCTCAGGTTCAATAGTGTTTTTCTATTATATGTTTGCCCCTTTTCCTTGGCAGTTAACATCCGTGATTGATTTATATGCAGCTTTATTTAATGCTTTGATGGTAACATTATTTGTTACTGCATGCTTTTTTTATAAGAAAGAGAGAAAGAATAACGTGAATAGAAGAATTATAATTACTCTTCTATTATTTTCATTTATTTTAGAATCCTTATGGTCATTAGGAACAGTTAATTGGGGAACGGCTATACGCCATCATTTACTTGCATATAGTGTTTTATTAGTATTAGGATCTTCTGTAATATTAGAGAAGTTAAGAAAGTTGATAATTAAATAAAATGGTTTAATAGTTTTATAATATAAGGTAAGCATTAATTGATTAAAATAATTGTAATAAAAAGTGAGTCGATATGAAAAGAACTTTTGATTTTTTTCTTTCTTTATCAGGATTAATATTTTGCCTTCCAATTATTCTTTTTTTGGTAATTTTACTACAATTGACATTAGGTTCTCCAGTTATTTTCAAACAACAACGTCCCGGATTACATGGGAAACCCTTTTATGTATATAAATTTAGGACAATGACAGATGAACGTGACGAAAATGGTAATTTGTTACCTGATCATCAACGTTTATCGAAAACTGGTATGTTGATACGGAAGTTAAGTCTTGATGAGCTACCACAGTTGTTTAATGTTCTAAAAGGGGATCTAAGTTTAGTAGGACCTCGGCCGTTATTAATGGAATATTTACCACTATATAATGAAGAGCAAGCACGACGCCACGAAGTGAAACCTGGTATCACAGGTTGGGCACAAGTGAACGGTAGAAATGCCATTTCGTGGGAAGAGAAATTTACATTAGACGTGTGGTATGTTGATAATCAATCGTTTTGGCTTGACATTAAAATCCTTTTTTTAACAATACTAAAAGTGTTTAAACGTGAAGGTATTAATCAAGATGGACATGTTACAGCGGAAAAGTTTAATGGCTTCAATTAATCAGTGTAGAGAGTGATTTTTGTGAACATAGTTGTAATTGGAAATGGTGGACATAGTAAAGTTGTTCAAGATGTTATAAAGGCAACCTCAAAGTATGAAATTTTTGCAATTCTTGATGATAATTTTAGTAATGTCGTCTATGAAAATAATTGTTGTTATGGACCTATTTCTTTTGTTTCAAAACTGCTTGAAGAAAACGATGCTTTTTTTGTAGTTGCTATTGGTGCAAATGACGTTAGAAAACAGATTGTTACACAAACACAAATCCCTTATGAATACTTTGTTAATGTCATTCACCCATCTGCTATCATTAGCCCAAAGGTTAATTTGGGTAAAGGAATTGTCGTGATGCCAAATGCAGTTGTAAATGCGGATACTGTTATTGGAGATCATGTGATTGTTAATAGTGGTGCAATTGTGGAACACGATAATATATTAGAAGACTATGTTCATATATCACCAAATGCAACGTTAACGGGGAATGTTACCGTTGGACAAGGATCACAAATTGGCGCGGGGGCGACATTAATTCCAGGTATATCCGTTGGAAAATGGAGTGTCGTAGGTGCGGGGGCAACTGTTATTCGGGATTTACCGTCAAATTGTAAAGCGGTTGGTTCACCAGCTAGAGTTATAGAAGGTTGAGGTAGTTGTAGAATGAGCAATCAAAAAGAACGAATTCATTTATCTCTTCCGCATATGAGTGGAAGAGAAAGCAAATATATTGATCAAGCGTTTGAAACGAATTGGATTGCACCTCTAGGGCCAAATGTTGATGCTTTTGAGCAAGAACTTGCCGAATACGTTGAGGCACAAGGAGCTGCAGCTGTAAGTTCAGGTACAGCTGCTATTCATCTGGCATTGAGATTACTTGGAGTTAAAAAAGGGGACACTATTTTTTGCTCTTCTCTTACTTTTGTTGCAAGTGCAAACCCTATTTTATACGAAGGTGCGACCCCTGTTTTTATTGACTCTGAACCTGAAACGTGGAACATGTCACCTCAAGCATTAGAAAAAGCTCTTATAGATGCCAAACGTGAAAACAGTTTGCCTAAAGCTATCGTTGTTGTGAACTTATATGGTCAAAGTGCAAAGATGGATGAGATTGTTTCTCTTTGTCAGAAATTCGATGTACCAATCATTGAAGATGCCGCTGAGTCCTTAGGTTCGACATATAAAGGAAAAAAAAGCGGTACTTTTGGGAAGTTTGGAATTTACTCGTTTAATGGTAATAAAATCATCACGACATCAGGTGGTGGTATGCTTGTATCTAATGATGTTGAGGCATTAGACAAAGCTCGATTTCTTGCAACCCAAGCACGTGATCCCGCCCCTCATTACCAACATAGCCAAATAGGGTTTAACTATCGAATGAGTAATTTATTAGCTGGTGTCGGTCGAGGCCAATTAGAAGTTCTTGATGACCGTGTTCGTGCAAGGCGAGCAGTATTTGAACGGTATGAAAAAGCTTTAAGTTCAATAGAAGGTATTCAATTTATGCCTGAGCTGGAAGGTACCGTGTCAAATCGATGGTTAACAGCCTTAACGATAGACCAAGATAAACTTAAAGTAACCCCAACAGATATTTTAGGTGCTCTTGAAAATGAAAACATTGAAGCTCGTCCAGTTTGGAAGCCCCTTCACTTACAGCCGCTATTTGATAGTGCTAAATATTATTCTCATGATGATGGGAAAAGTGTTTCAGATGATTTGTTTATGAATGGACTTTGCTTACCTTCGGGTTCAAATATGACTGCTGAACAGCAGGTACGAGTGATTGAAACGATTTTGAAAGTGATTAAAAAAGTAATTAAAAAGGATGAGTGTAACTGCTAGACTAGATTTAATAGCCACTCTTAATGGGTATCTATGAGAACAGCTCCAATGAGCCGAAAACGAACTGTTACGTACCTACGCAGACAATAATAAGTAGGGCTTGTTTCGATGATTTTTAGATCCCGATGAACATAAGATAGTTGCTTCCGGATATTGAACAAGATATAAATCGAACATTTGGTTATAAGAAAAGCATTACAAGAGGATAAATTAGAAGATTTTAAGCTCATTTTAGATACATATGAGAGTAATCTTGAAGATGAGAAACAGATTGAAAAAGTAGGGAAATTTCGTACGTATATCTTAAATCACTGGGATTACATTTCGGACTGGCGCGAAAGAATTGATGATGCACCAAAAGGTGCTAGAGGATTAGGGGCAATGGAATCCAATCAACGGCGTATTATATTTCGTATGAAAAAGCGAGGAATGCATTGGAGTAAAGAAGGTGCTGAAGCTATGGTTAAAATAAGGCAAGGGATAGCTAATGATACGTTAAGAGAAGTCTATCTAGCTTCACAAAAGAGAAGCCATAGAAAACAGCGTCAAGTAAAGCAGACAGTGCGTATTTCTCAATTATTACGTCAACCTACACGTCAATCAATCGGAGCTAAACAAGGTTCTATCAGCTTGTATACAGCTCACTCATCGGCAATAGGAAGATTATTTAAGGCAATAAGCTAAAACCACATTTTCCGTATTGATTCGTTAGGTTCTTACCTTTTAGAACCAAACGAATAAGTACGGGCAGCAAGCGATAGCGCGGTAGCCATAAAGCGTACAAAAATAGAGTGCCACAAATATAGATGTTATAAGTCGACCGAGAATAACTTGACACATACATTCGAGTCAGCCTTGAAGAGTAAAAATTCTTCGAGATAATCATCTCCTAAATTTGATAAATATGGGATAATTTAACTGTATTTATCGCTTTTTAGGGGGATTTCTGGATGGTTACAAGAAAAGAAAAA
>NZ_JBEUEL010000009.1:0-95058 GCF_041725775.1 Pueribacillus sp. YX66
TTTGTATCAAAAATACAAGTTTTTTAAACATTCAATGTCTTATGATTATTCAGCCTAAATTAATGCAATGCTAGTGATTTAAATAGTAATCAAGATTTGCTAGTGTATGAGTACGAATCTCCTCTCCTAATGCGCGCCACTCCTCCCAATTACCAAGCTCTTCCGTCACTTGCAACTTTCGTCCCCTTAGCCGATCTTGTGCAGACTGAACAGCATTACGCATAAATTGGTTTTCGAGCCCTTGTTCCACACGTTCAAAAAATGGAGCATCAGATATTTTCATTGACATTTCATTTCACCCCACTGTTCAAAATTTCAGCAATGTGCTTCACCCGAATCGGAAGTCCTTTACGACTAATCCGCCCCCCAATATTCATTAAGCATCCACAGTCTCCACCGATGAGAACGTCCGCGCCAGTATTTTCAATATGCTGGACTTTCGCTTCAACCATTTCTTTCGAAATTGGAGTCATTTTTACAGCAAACGTTCCTCCGAAACCACAACAGTCGTAAGCATGTGGTAGTGGCTTTAAATCAAGTCCTTTCACATTGTTTAATAGTTTAAAAGGTGCATCTTCAACGTTTAATAATCTCGTCATATGACAGGACGTATGGTAAGTAACTTTAGCAGGAAATTCCGCATTTACATTTTCCACTTTTAATACGTTCACGAGAAATTGAGTAAGTTCGAACGTCTTATTAATGAGGACCTCCGCTTTTTCCTTCCATTCCTTATCGTCGTGAAATAGTTTTCGATATTCATGTACCATCGATGCACAGGAACCCGAAGGTGTGACAACATAATCTGCCTGCTCAAAACTTTTAATCAATTGCTTCGCCGCGGACTTTGCTTCTTTTTGAAAACCACTATTAAAAGCAGGTTGTCCACAGCACGTTTGCTGTTCTGGAAAATCAACGATACATCCTAATTTTTCCAATAATTCTACTGTATGTTTTCCCGCTTCTGGATAAAAAATGTCACTTAAGCACGTAATAAACAACGAAACTTTCATTACGATGACTCCCCTTCAAATAGATTCGTAGCGATTAACTGCTCTCGCACTCCAACAAGATGATTAACCATATATTTTTCTGCTTCTTCTACGTTCTGTTCTTGAATGGCTATAAAAATATTCCGGTGCTCTGCCAATAATTGTTCAGGCATGCCAGGAGTTACATACATTTGCAAACGACTCGCTTTCAACCCGCTTTTTATTTTCGTTGATAGCTCCTCCATAAGCGAAATAACAATTTTATTTCGGCTCGCTTCTGCAATTGCAAAATGAAACGCCCAGTCCGCGTCTTCTCCGAAACTTTCAGAATGTAAATCATTTTCCATCTGTTTAAGCACACTCTCGATCTTTCGCAAATCATCGTCGGTTCGTCTTTTTGCAGCTAACGCTACTGTCCCCCGCTCAAGCATTTTCCGTACATCGAGCAAATCAATCATGTCATCTTTATTAATAAGAAGAAAATCAGAAATCGGTTGATGTAGTGTGAGCGGATGATGAGCCCGAACGAACGTCCCCTCTCCTTGTCTCGTCTCTATTAAACCAATCGTTTTTAGTACACTAAACGCTTCTCGAATCGTAGATTGTCCAACTTGAAACGATTCAGCGAGTGAACGTAGTGACGGCAACTTGTCCCCTGGCTTCAAGTCACCATCAGAAATAATCTTTTTGATTTGTTCAGCAACGTCTTCAGACATTTTCTTAGTCTGCACTTGCTCCACCCGTAACATGCCTCGTCACTCCTACCCATTTCAGTCATTAGGTGATCTGATGACTATATGTTAATGTAAGTATATTTTCTTTCCTAGCGAGATGCAACCATTTATTTTCCAAGATTTATTAATATCGCAATTCCTAAATAAACTCCTACATACGCAAATAGATGAAATAAATCGCATTACACATGATTGTTTGTCAAAAGAGTAACGACTCAGCTTTACAGCAATGACGATAATTTTGAAATTAAAGAAAGCACACGCTCTCCAAAAACGTGTGCTAACATTTAAGATTAATTAGTTGCTTGTCTACGCCTTAAAAACAAAATACTACCTGCAGCAATGAGAAGCGTACCAATAAAAAATATCGTTGGTAAAACCGTGGCTGTTTTTGGTAGTTTACCACCTTGAGCAGTTTTTCCTTTGCTATCACTATCTATGCTTCCGCTCAGTGACTTCGGGCTTCTTTTTCCACCGCCATCACCACTAGCATCGCCACCTCCGCTAGAACCAGATAGTCCTTTCTCTCCTTTCGGACCTTGAGGACCTCTAGGTCCTTGTAAACTCATAATTTTCTTCCAGCCATTTGCTGTTTTTTCATATACGTCACCGGTTTCCGTATTAAAATAAAGATCGCCTTCTTTACCATCGTCAGTTCCCGGTGCACCTGTCCCTATGAGGATCGCTGAACCTTGCTTACCATCGTCACCTTTTAAATTGCTAATTTTCGTCCACGTGTTCGAATCACGTTTATAAATGTCACCTGTTGTCGTATCTAAGTAAAGGTCACCATTGCTGCCAACATTATCATCAGGAGAACTTTCACCCGTATACCATGTTCCATATGGTTCGACAACGTTTACGATTCTCTCAGCTGTTGCTTCGTTACCTACGCTATCACTAACTGTATACGTTATCGTATATGTTCCAATCGTAGATGTGTCAACATCACCAGAAATCTCAATCTTTTCTGAAACATCACCATCGATATTATCTATCGCAGTCGCACCAGGTTCCTCATATGGATCACCTCGTTTTATTTCCATCTCAAGTTCACCGTTTAAATTGATAACCGGTGCTTCTCCGTCAATTGGAATCCTTGCGATTGTTGTCTGTCCTTCGACAGGGTCACAAACCATACCCGTAGCAAGCGGATCACCTTCAAATTTAACTCCTAAACTAAGACCATCTGAGGTTAGAAGTACTTCCCCTTCTTCACCAGCAACAAATGAACCAAAATCAACGGGAGAATCACCGTTTAAATAAAAAGTATGATTCATTTCGCCGGCAGGAATTTCTGTTTCAAACTCTTGTAAAGGAAATGGATAAGTATTTGCTGTATTTTCTGACTGAATAACAAAATTTGTTGATTCAATAATAGCTAGTCTAGGTGATTCACTACGGTTATTGATCGTTGTTGTTAACAAAATGGATGTATCCGTCAAATAAAATTCTTGACCTGGGGCAACTGAATTGGGTGCATTTGTGTTTAGTGTAGCTGTCCAAGAATTAGTTTTCGGCAAACCAGGAAAATTAATCCCACATACATAATTTAGCGTTACCTCAATGTTAGATCGATTACTTTCTGCATATGCCGTATGAAGATGTACCAGAAATAAAGTCATCATCGGCACTATTAAAAATGTAACGACCGTTTTTTTCAATGAATATTTCATTTTTTTCCCCTTTCAAAGTTAATACACGAACAAGTTAGCCGAATAGACCCCCTTCCTAGGTTACATTCCTGAACTTCATTTCACCATTAAAAGTTATGAATGGACATTGAGTGAAGCGAAAGAATTTCACATCTTTCCAGTTAATCATAAATCATCGTTAAACATAATATAACCCGAACATTGTCGGGTTTTATTACAACTATATTGAAAGAAGTAGGTAAAAAACTCTATGTCGCGTCATCTGATTACATACACTATTCCATGTTTTCTTCAACTTCCGCTAATATCGGATAGACCGCTTCTATCCCTTTTTCTGCAATAAGACAAGCAATGCCCAATGGTGTTTCCCAAAATGAATCTGGTATTGCAGGCGTTCGCAGCCCAGCTGGTGTAAACAATGCACGATATACTCGCTGCAAATGCCTCTCTGTCTCATTTCGATCGATTTCTTTTTCCCCACGAGCAAGGTTAAATAAATATTGCATCGACCAAAAAATGGTATCACCCGGCATATATGCAAAATCTTTAAACAGCTTCATCCGTTCTTCATACGGAATTAGCGCGTGATCGACTGCTAAATAGTGCAAGAAATGAGTAAGTTGGTTTTTCAACTTTTGAAACACTTTCCGTTTTTCATCCTGCATCAATTGATCTGTATACACTTCCTGCAAAATACGGTACGCCCGTTCTGGGGTCCAATTCGATGTCATAAACGAATGCCTCCTTCAATTTACCGAAATTAATCTATATGTAGTGTACCAAAAATCGTCTGTTTATCGTAAACGAAAACGGAACATAATGGAAATAATACGAGGAGAGATTGGAGGCAGTAAGGATGCAAAAAAAGGTTCTCGGACCACTCTTGTTTGGGATTGGTATAATCGGAATGCTTGACGGAATTATCTTCCATCAGCTACTACAATGGCATAGTATTTATATGTACACTGATCGGTTTCATCAAGTAATGAGTGATGGTTGGTTTCATGGTTTCGTGACAATGGTTATATTTATTGCAGGTATTTTAATGTGGAAAACAGACCCTCATGAAGTAAAACAAACATACTTTTGGGGAAGCTTCATTTTAGGAGCAGGACTATTTAACTTTGTTGAAGGAATCATTAATCATCACATCTTACAAATCCACCACGTCAAACCAGGTAGATACCAATTGTTAGCTGATATATTGTTTGACGCTGTCGGACTGTTGCTTATTATCATCGGTTGGCTTATGCTACGTAGATCAAAACAACAAAAAAACTGACCCAATCGAAAAATCCGATTGAGTCTGTATATTTTTATTGTAGAACCGATTCTAGCTGCGTTTGCACGGCTTGCATTTCCTTTACTACATCTTTAATTTTACTAAAGTACGGCAATGTATCTAATTCTTCGATTAGAACTTCTAATCGATTCATGATGTCCGTAACCGTATCCATCGTCGCATACATTTTTTGAAGCTCTTGATGTTCTGGAGCCTGATCCCCTAGTAAATCTTCAGCAATTGCAAGGTGGTTGTTTAATTGCTTAACAGGTCGTTCCAATTTCATAACAGACTGCTCAAACTTAGCAAAAGCGTCTTTAAATTCAACGAGAGAGTCCTCTTGCAATAGATTAACTACCATAACTTTATTTACTAGCCCTGGCAAAATGGCTTCAAGTTGTTCAATGTGGCTGCTAGCCGTGTCGATGATAGGCGTAACTGAATTTACGACATGATTTCCGTTTTCAATTAGTTCTGAAAGCTTTCGCTCACGTGCTAACTGTGTTCCAATGTTTAAATGTTGGGCGATTGTCGTTAGTTCCGCTACTGTATATCGTTGTTTATACTTGATAATGACTTCAGCAAGCTTATCAAGTGAAGTTTGATTCAATTCATGTTGTTCTAATGCATTTTTAATTTGCTCTTGTTTTTCCTTAAGATCGGAAAGAAACTGTTGCCACTGACTAATATTTGTAAACATCTCCACACGATAATCATGTTTTTCTTCAAGCAAGACGTTCAGTTTATACTCTAAGAAAAGTGTCTCAGGTAACTGAATGAGGCTAACAAGTTCTTCAAACTTTCTTTCTAATTCACTTAATTGATCTGACTGTTCATCCCAAGCGGCTGACTCTTCATTAATATTTTCTTCAATCCGAGCATCGAGTTGTCCGATTTGTTTCGCTAACGGTACGGAAAGTACAGATGACTTCGCTTGCTCACTCGCTTCTTTAATGTACTGGTCATGTTTTGTTGTTAGATTAACCAAGTCGGTATCATTCATCTGCTGCATCATGTCGCTTAATTGCTTTTCAAGATCTTTTCCCGGTTCTGCAACGTCTAATGCTTTACGGATTTGCTTATCATCACGCTCTTCTAATTTATCAACTTTTTCTGCCTTTAATTGAATCTTTTCATAATATTGGGTAAGTTTTTCAGTTAATATTTCGCTTGATTTTTCTAACGGATGAAGTGCACGTTGATGTTTATCAATTTTATCTTTAATTTCCATCATCAATTCTTTTAAGTTCGAAATACTTTTAGCAAGTTCCTCATTTTCAGCTAAAGCTTCTTGTGTCTGTTGCGTTTGCTTTTGTTCCGAAATCGCTTCATTAGCTTCATCAATTTCGTTTTCAAGTCTTGTCATTTCTTTTTCATCCTGTTCAAGAATGAGCAACATATGTTTCAAGATATCATCAACGACAGCTGTTGTTAATGCGAGTTGACTAACATGTTTATTAAATGTTGAGTAATTGTTATGAATGTCATTAGCGATAACCTCGAGTTCATCAAGCTCTATCTCATTTATATCAAAGTTCTCCAACGATTGTTTTACCCGTTCTTCCTGTTCATCATCAGTTATCGCCTGATCTGTTTCTTCTGCACGTTCAATCTGTTCTTCAACGACATGCATCATTGCATTCACACTATTGAGATCGTGTTCAATATCTTCCACACTTTTGCTTTCATCAAGCATGATGCTCATTTCTTCTATCTCTTCTTCCTTGTCGTCCTCACATTGACCTTCATAACAAGTTTCTACAGTGGCATTTGGAAGAACAATCGAATTTACCGATTGTTCACTTAACGTCATTTCGACTCCTTCCATACAGAGCCATTCTTCTTGTTCAGACTCACATAGAGAGGCAAAGAAGGGAAGACCTATTGATTTCGCCCTTAAATCATCAAGCGGCACAGGCCCCGGAGATTTAATGTTTATGACAAGTGTACCGTGTTCAGTTTCAGTAAGTATTTTCGTAATCGTTAAACCAGTAATTTGCCCTTCAGGAATATCAACATTTCCTTGCATTATTTCGAAAGCATCCATGACACCTTCAATCTTTTCACTTTTTACGATAAATCCACCGCTATGTCCAACATCATCAACTTCCTCCTCTTGAGCAAGTGATATAGACGAAGGACAAGAAAATCCAATGATGAAGATAAGTGCAATCGTGAAGTGGAAGATTCGCTTATGAACTTTTCGATTCGTTTTCATCAAACTTCACCTTCATTCATTCGCATTTACTTTAAAAATTTAAGTTTTTTTCTAAATACAAACAGGGCACCAAACAATATTAAAAGAGCACCGACTGAAATCAATGCGAGATAATGAGTGCCTGTTTTCGGCAGTTTTCCTCCGCCAGCTGAATGATCAAGACCCGAACCTTTTCCTCCACCTGGCCGATCTCGTCCAATACTCGGGCCATCATATGGTCCATCAAGCATTTCAATCGAAATTTGTGCAGCTTGCAAATTAACTGCAGATTGGAATAAATAAGCAGTTGAAATTTCCGCGTCTGTAATCGTAACGGTATCCGCTTGATGTGTCCAATTTTGTTTAAATGCTTCCAAAGCTGACATTTTTGAAGTATTTTTTTGCGCTACCGTCATCTCACCAAAACTTAGATTAGCGTCAACGACTTTTGCATCTTGAACTAAACCTTTAATCGTAGTTGGCTCCGATGTTGTCACATTAATCCGAATCCAATGGTCTCCAGGTAATTTTAAATCTTTGTATATATGCAAACCTTCGATCGTTGCTTTTTCCATCTGATTTCTAACGAGAGGAGCAGCATCATCATCACTTGTTTCCCCAATATGTGGATGCAGGGAAAAACCTTCGCCTTCAAGCTTTTCAAACTTAACGTAAAAATCACCCATACCACCTACAGGTAGTGCTAAAGCTGTGCTTGTCATACCGAACAAAGCAACCACGCCTCCCAATGACAGAAAACCTGCGAGTAGAGCAAGAAAGACTTTTGACTTAATCGTATAGCCAAGATGTACGTGTATATCTTCTTTCCTCAAACTTTTCACCTCTTCCCTTTTTAAAAGAAACACACATACCGCTCAAACGGCATGTGTGTCACATGGTGAAATTTCATAATAACTTTCCTTTTTGTACGAGATTTGCCTGAATGATGTAACGATCGGGAGCACTTCCAATATAATTAAAAGGATAACAAGTTGTTAATGTTAGTGTCGGTTCTTCTTTTTCAACGATAACCGTTCGATCTTCTGCATGAGTAATCCATATTTTATTAATTTCGTATTCATAATCGACCCCAAGATACGAAACGAATAATCGATCACCATCCTCTAGCTCACCAAGTGGACGAAACACCGTATCACGATGACCAGAAAGGACAGTATGTCGTTCTCCATCAGGAGGAACGGTCCATTCACTAACGTACATCCCGACACCTTTTGATAATGTATGTTCGTCTGTGCCCCAATAAACTTCATATGACGTATTTATTTTTGGAATAACTAGATTCGCTACACCCTCACCAATATCAAAGTTGGGTTTAGCCCCCAATGTATCAACTAAATCCGCTTCCGAAAAAGCAGGTTGTTGATGAACGGTGGAGGCATTCGCTTCACTACCAGCTACATTGACAGACTTCATTGCTTGCCAATACTCATAACTATAGCGAGCAACAATCCCAACACCGAGGATGAGAAAAACGAGGCCTAGTTTTCTCATCGTGAAATCATCCTCATTCAGTCATAACTTTTTTCTTTCTGAAAAAGACCAATGCTCCACCAGCCAGTGCGATCAATGTACCGAGCAAGATTAAGAACGGTGTACTTGTAGCTGTTTTAGGCAGTAAACCACCTTTTTTGCCGTCATCACCTTTGTCGCCAGTTCCGGTGCCTTTACCTTTGCCATCACCGTTATCGTCTCCGTCGTCATCATCCCCTGGATCCGTTGGATCTGTCGGGTCTGGGTCCGTTGGATCTGTCGGGTCTGGATCCGTTGGATCAGTTGGGTCTGTCGGGCCTGGGTCCGTTGGATCTGTCGGGCCTGGGTCCGTTGGATCTGTCGGGTCTGGATCCGTTGGATCAGTTGGATCTGGATCCGTTGGATCTGTCGGGTCTGGATCTGTTGGATCTGTCGGGTCTGGATCCGTTGGATCACCTGGTTCTCCAATCGGAATTGTCACAATCGTGTTATCTTCACCTGGTTTAGGTGAACACTCTGCAGGTAATGCGGTATCTCCTAAAATACCATGGGAAATTAAATTCGTATCAATTTGTCCTGCTTTAAAAACCATTTCTCCTGATTCACCAGCTTCAAATGGACCTACATCAAATCCTCCTGTTTCTGGTACTCGCACAGTGATTCCTCCAGATGCTGGAATTTCTGTATATGGAAATTCAATATCATAGAGTTCCGCTACGTTTATCGTTTTATTAGTGTTAGTAGAACTGACATCAAAACGAGTTACAGTTCCAGAAATTGCTTCAACCTGAAGGATATCCCGAAGAATATTAACTACATCTGCAGGGATCGTCACTTCGGTGTAAGAGTTTCCGGAATAATTCACTTCACCTGGCTCTAACCAAGTTGGAGCGATGGCTGTAATTTTTACCGGCATATCAAAGTTCGTCACACTTTCACAATAATACGTAAGTTCTACGGTTACTTCTCGTTCCTCTCCAGCTGCATGTACTGCAGGAGCAGGTGCATTAGATGAATAAAAAGACAAGAGCGGAATCGCTAAAGCAGTCATTGCAACTTTTTTAAAGATGCTTTTTACTTTAATTTTGAACGCCTCCTTAACTAATTTTTTGTTGTGTATAATAAAGCAACTTTTTACTGAATTCTCTTAATCACCTCCTCGATTGAAAGCGATGCCATTCTTGTTGTATCTGCAAAATCGAGTTGACATCTTCCTGTTTTTCTACTTGCAAACGACCTACAAGGTTTATTTTTAGCAAAGAGTCAGATGTAGAAATCTTCAGACTCTAATATAAAGTTAATATATTTTGATTATTTTGAACACCCGATGATTGTCGGGTTCTACATTTTTTCCCATTTGCACCTTTTAAGAATCATTGGATTCTCCAATTAATGATTGAAATTTGATTTTATTCTTAGGCTTAATGAAAGAAATATAGATGAATTGAGTAATCCAAAACAGGATTCAGAAACCTTATTTTTTATTTATAAGACTTATAACACTCTGCCAAAATTCATATAATTTAAAATAATCACCCTACTTTTATAGGTATTTATAGTCAATTCATGAATATCGAAGTAATTTTATATTTTCTAATTAATGGGTCACAACACATATGCTTGTGACCCATTTTCGCCTATTAAACAAATCTTATCTTCTCATATAAATATTTTCTCATTTAAACATCCTATAAACTTCGGATTTAGCATGAATCATCACCTATTTTTGTCGGATTTATAAAATGATGTCTAACATTTCGTAACACTTTAAACGATATTTCGATTAGCAAAAGTTTGCTTCATTATGAAGAAACTACAGCCAGCTATCGTAAGCAAAATACCAATTAAAATAAATGTTGGATACGTCGTAGCAGTACTAGGTAGTTTTTCACCAGTTGTTGTTTTGCTAGTTTTTGTCGTTATTTTTGGCTCCTCTTTCTTTTTTGGAGTATCATTTTTACTACTGTCGTTCGTAGGTGGTTGTGGTTGTTTTGGTTTAACCTGAGGTGGCGGATCATTCGCCGAATCATCGACTTTCATTACGTGAACGATTCGGTCAGCTGAAACAGTTTCTCCTAACGAATTCGTTACAGTGTACGTAAGTGTGTATGTGCCGGCTTCGTTCGTGTTTACTTCCCCAGTGATTTTGATTGCGTCCGTTAAATCACCATCAATGCTGTCATACGCTGAAGCACCAGGATCTATAAACGGCTCACCTACCTCTAGTTCAAGTGGATTATCTCCATGCAGTGTAATTTCAAGAATAGAGCTTACAGGTGGCAGTATTGGTAAAATTTCAGTTAGGAAAAGGGAAGCGATAACTTCGTAACCTTCCTTCGTTGGGTGTATATCATTTGGATTCGGTAAATAGATGTCGTGTTTGCCATTAAAAGCGTCAAAAGTCGGCACAAAAATTGTTTCTTCAGATGCATCTTGAAGAGCACTATTCAAAATGGAGATCATTAATTCAATCATCTCTTGACCATCTAAATATGGAAGTGCATTATAGTAACCCATAAAAAAGATCGGTGCCTCAGGGTTCAATTGTTTAATTTGAGACAATATTTCGGTTACGTTCGTTTTTACTGTTGAAATCGCTTCATTTACTTCCTGTATAATTCTATTTAACTCTTCAGGATCAGATAAATCGAAATCTGTCCCGATTTTCCATAAAATATCATTTGCTCCGATGTCGATCGTGATGAAATCAGCATTCGACAAGTCTTGTTGTACATCTGATCGTTCTAATTGTTCTAAAAGATGAACTGTTGTATATCCACCGACACCATAATTGATTAAATTTACATAATAAGGTGTTTCTTCTTCAATGCCTTCCGCTATGTATACTGGATAACCATCACCAAGCTCTTGTGAATTTAAAAAGCCGGCAGCTAATGAATCACCAAGTGCAACATATTGTAACGTTGGTCTCTCGGCAAATGCATGTGATGAAAAGATGGATAAAATAAGAATAAAACTAAATAATAAAGAATAAATGGAACGAAGAACATGCTTCATTATATGCAATCCCCCTTTTATAAATTTTCAGTTCATTAAATCTGTTAATCTATTTTTTTACACCCCTTCATTGAAATTTCTTAAATTTCCTGTTAATCATTTTACATTAAACGAGCGTAATACCTAATGATAAAGCTCAAAAGCGATTGTTCACCTTTGAGCCTTTTCCATTACCTTTACTTCAGCATAGGATCAAACTTTTTTAGTACATTATCGATATTTTTTCGTTTTGTATTGACAAACACAACATAGTCTGGATAAGTGTTTAATGTTTCCCTAACATTTTCTAGTCGTATTTTCAATACAATGACTGCTTGTAATGTTGCTTTTAGTTCTGATAACTCACGGTTTGCGTTCGCTTGCTTATCTAGTAATTGACTTGCCCTGTCAATTGAACTACGAAGTTGCTTCACAGGGTTATCTAAGCTATTGACGTGTCGCTCTAATTTTCTTAAGTTCGTATCGAACTCACCAGAAGGAATAGCCTTAATTGCGTGCCTTCCAAGGATCACCCTCGTTAAATCTGTCGATGTTTGTTCGAGCTTTTTCAAGTTACCATCAGCTTGTTTCGTTGTTTTACGTATTGAATTAACATGTTGTTGTCCTTGACGTAAAGCTGCATCGATTAGTTGTTGATTACGCTTATCGTCTAGTTCATTCTGTTTCGGTGGTTGTTTTTGCACTGGTGATGATGATACCGGTGGTGATTTATCCTTATTTTTATCCGGTTTCGTTTCACTATGAGTAGATTTATTTTCAGCTGATTGATTTGACGATTTCTCTCCAGACTGAGACTCGTTCACATCATTTAGATGTGAGCCTTGTTCACTCGGCAACGGTATCGGTGTGCTAATGAGGCGATCAAGTATTGGCACCATTCGATCCAATGACTCTCCATCATCGTCATCTGCTTCTTCCCCGCTCATAAACTCTCCGTCAATTTCAAGTTCGTCCAAATTCTCTTCTATTTTCTCTTTTAAATTCGCAATTTGTTCCTTCAGACCATTGAATTCTTCCACTATTTGTTCAAGTTGATGATCGCGTATTTCGCGAGAGAAAATTTTCGGAAGTTGCTGCCATCTTTCGATTTGATCAAGCATCATCACTCGGAACGAATGTTTCTCATGATCTTGTAATGGCGTGAGCTTATACGTTGTTGCCATTTGCTCGGGCATATTCGCTAGTTCTGAAAGTTCCGCAAGTTTTTTCTCAATGGCTTGAAACTGGGATGCGCCTTCACCCTCCGGCTGACTACTTAGTGCAGTTTCAATTTCCTCTGTTAAATTGGCGATCTCTTCAAGATGTTGAATCGATAATTTACTAGATTCAAGCTGTTTAAACACATCTGAAAGAAAAGTTTCAAGACGCTCCAGATCTTCATAGATCTCCGGATCTTCTGATTGTAATACGAGATCTTTGATTTGCTTTTCAATGAATTTATGTGGGTCTGCGACATCTAATACAGAAGTAATTTTCTCACGCTCGTTGTCGGTAAATTTTTCAGATTCAGCGATTGCGTTGCCACGATGATGGATCGTAGTGTGGAACGAAGATAGTTGCTCGTTCCATAACTGACGGTTTTCCTCAACATCTTTCGCTTCAGATTGTTTCGCTTTTATTTTTTCTTTAATGTCTACGATTTGTTTTTGGACTTCAGTAAAATTCAAATCTTCTTCTGATTCAAACTGATTCATAAGTGATTGTAAATAAGCGCGATGTTTCTCATCGAACGGACCGTTATCACTATCCGCATCTCGTCCTTCAAACACATGGAGTGCTTCGTCTAACTCTGCTACATATTGCTCATGTTCTTTAAGGAGCTTTGACATTTGTTTTAAAATATCTTCTACAACTCCAGAAATTAATCCATATTCTGTTGCGTTTTCGTTAAATGAATTATACCATCCACTTATATCGTTAGCCATTGATAATAGAGCGTCAGCATCTTGTAAATGTTTCCCTAAGCGTTCAATTTGTTTTTTAATTTGCTCTGGCTGCTTCTCATTACGAATCGTCGTTTCAATTGTTTTTGCTTTCATGAGCAAATCATCGACGATCGTTAATTGTTCATGCAATCCTATGAGTTCATCGTTTATCTCTTCCAAAGTCTTCACTTCAGCATCGGACGCTTGTAGTGTTTCAACTTCCTCCTGTTTGTTTTCAGGACAATCCTGTTCATAGCAAGTTTCAATGGTAGCATTCGGGATTGCTATTGAATCGACTTGTTGTTCACTCAATGTCATCGTGACATCTTCAAAACAAATATACCCGAATTTTCCAGGTTCACAGATTCCTTTTGGTAAGCTAAGGCCTCCTAACGTTTTCCCAGTTAAGTTGGACACTGGAACGGGACCTGGTGATTTAATTTTCACGATCAAATTGCCTTGTGGTGTAGTTAATGTCTTCGTAATCGTTAAACCGTAAATCTTCCCTTCACTAATGTCCACTTCTCCGAATAGCATTGCGATGATGTTGATCGTTCCGTCAACTTTTTCAGAGTGTATAACAAAACCACCGCTATGGTTATCTTTAGCCGTAGCGGTTTTTAATTCTGGGGAGAATAAACACGACCCAAGCACGAACATGAAAAACAAGCTAGATAGGATGCTTCGTTTCTGATGAAAGCAAATATCACTCATGATAACCTTCTCCCTAGCAAACTATTTGCTCCATTGACCCCCTCTATTATGTTATACCCGTGTTATAACGACGCCGGCGTTGATGACTGATCCCCCTCGATTTTTTTCTTTTTCTTTTGACTCGGTTTATCGGTAGAGATCGTAACTGATTCTGAATTCCAGCCGACTAAAATTGCCCCTCCAACAATGCCGACAATAGTTCCAATGAGAAACCCACCAAGTGCCCCCATTATAGAAAGTACCGATAAAAAAATTGTTACTATTCCAAACAATGTAGAGAGGTGCGGATAAAAATACGCTAGAATTCCGATCAAAACAATCAATCCACCGAATAAAATTCCTAAAATGGCATAGCTTCCTGGCGTAAATGCAAGGGCAAATAGATGAATCGGAATGTATAAAATCATGAAACCAGCAAGTAGAGTTAACGTCGCCCCCCAAAATGGACGGCTATTTCTCCAAAGTGTAAACTTGCTAGCTTCCAACATTTTCTCATGTTTTTTCTGTAGTTTTTCCTGCCTTTTTAACATTTTCTTTTCTTTTCTGTTCATTGGCATCCGCTCCCTTTTTCGAAGGGTTAAGAGTGAACATTCACCCTTTCATGTCAATTATTCAATTAAGTCAGGACCATCAATGTTATCAATAGAAATCTTTGCTCCATTAAGGGATACAAAGTTTTGAAATAAGTAATCTGTGACAATTTTTGCGTCTGTAATCGTGACTGTATCAGCATTATGAGTCCAGTTTTCTGTGAAATCGTCTGAATTCTTTTCTGCTATGCTCATTTCTGTAAAAGCTAAATTCGCGTCAATAAAACGAGCATCTTGTGTGAGTCCCTGAATCGAAGCACTTGGAGCTTTAATGTTAATTCTTATCCATTTCCCTGTTGGTAATTTTAAATCTTTGTAAATTGTTAACCCTTTGATTTCAACTTTGTCAATAAGATTTCGCACCATCGGAGCAGCATCTGCATTTCCTGTTTCACCGACTTGAGGCTGTAGTTTGAACCCCGTACCTTCTAACTCATCAACAATAACGTAAAAATCTCCCATTCCACCTAATGGCAATGCGAAAGCAGTTGTCGTTAATCCAAAAAATGCTGCAATTCCTCCGAAAGCTAAAAGACCAGCGAGAAGTGCCGCTAAAAATTTCTTTTTGGCTACTTGACCAACAATCATTACGTTTTCTTGCAACGTAGTCACCTCCAAATTATTAAACGACTAAAACTTTAAACATGATAAACTTAAGGTCTACAAATTAAAAACATCGCCACTTTGAATATTAGTTACAGATTCATTTATTTCCTAACATCGATATCTTCCCATTGTTCTGAATAATCAATTTTTTCGATTGATACAGTCATACCTGTTAAGGAGACGATATCTTGAAATAAGTAATCCGTCACCATTTTCACATCCGTTAACGAAACGACATCGGCATTTTTCCCCAAAAGTGACCTATTTGAAGTCAGTTGTGTCATGTCTTGATTTCTAATACCTAAGTTTACAAAATCTACGTTCGCTTCGATAAAACGTGCTTTTTGCACAAGCCCTTTTATCTCCGTTGGCTCAGAAGACTTAATATTCAAACGAATCAAGCCAAATACCGGCAATTGCAAATCTTTGTATATGTGCAAACCGTAAACAGTTGCATCTTCGATTTCGTTGCGAACGAGTGGTGCCTGATCAGACTTGCCTCTTTTTTCAATGTTAGAATCTAATAAAAATCCTGTTCCTTCAAGCCGATCAAAAGCAACATAAAACTCCCCTATTCCGCCAATGGGTAACCCAAATGCTGTACTGGTGATCCCTAGAGTAACAGTTATTAAGCCAAGAAGTAAAAAACCTATAAAGAGTGCTATGAAAAGCTTCCATTTCACAATTGAGCCAAATTCTGTCTTTTCATTCACTTTCACACCTCCTCTTAGTGATGTCGAAGCTTTTCAACGATTCACCAGTGTTAATATGAACTTACGGAATACAATAGGAATTATTATATCAAATTGTAAATTATTAACTTAAGAAAACATACCCTATATTTATAGGTTTTTTTAAAAATATGAAAACGCTTACCTACATTTGTATGGAGTCTTGCAAAATATTATAAAAAACTACCGTTTGTAAAAAGAAGTTTTGTCATAGTTCAGTCAAATAAGGCAAACTCATCCTCTGTTAAGGACTTTCTGTTTAATGTAACAATTAATGTAGTAATGTAGCACGAAGCCATTGCAAATTCTAGACACAACAGCTTCATTTTCATACTTTTCGCTTTTTAAAATAATGTGATTGTACGCTCGTTCAAATCAGCAATAACTGACTTTGTTTCTAAGAAATTGTGCAATGCTTGAATGCCTGATTCCCTTCCGATACCACTTTGCTTATAGCCGCCAAACGGCATTGTCGGTGAAAGTACTTGATACGTATTGAGCCAAAGTGTTCCACTTTTTACTCGTTGGGCCATTCGAAGTCCGCGTTTAATATCACGTGTCCAAACTGCCGCTGCCAAGCCATAAATCGTATCGTTCGCAATTTGTACAGCCTCGTCGTCGTCTTTAAACGGAATGACACCTACAACTGGACCGAAAATTTCTTCACGGGCAATTCGCATCGACGATGATACATCTGAAAAGACTGTTGGTTCAATAAAATAACCTTCCTTCTGTTCTTCAGGTACGTTTCCTCCACAAAGTAATGTGGCTCCTTCACATTTTCCGATTTCGATATAATTCAAAATCTTTTCATACTGTTCTTTGCTGATGACAGGACCGAGATTGTTTTTCATTTCTGTTCCAGGTCCGACGGTTAATTTCTTGGCTCTTGCAACAAGCTTCTCTAAAAACTCGTCGTACACAGATTCATGAACTAAAATTCGGCTTCCGGCTTGACAAACTTGTCCCGAATTGTAAAAGATCCCGAACAATGCACTTCTTGCAGCTTCATCAAGATCAGCGTCTTCAAAAATAATATTCGGTGATTTTCCTCCGAGTTCAAGCGTAACTCGTTTAATGTTCTCAGCAGCAGATTGTAAAATGTGTTTACCCGTTGTTGTTTCGCCAGTAAAAGCAATTTTTGGTATGTCCGGATGACTGACAATCGTTTTGCCCGCTTCATCTTTTCCAGTTAAGATGTGAAGCATCCCATCTGGTACACCTGCTTCTTTACAAAGTTCTGCTAATTTTAAAGCCGTTAACGGTGTTTCTGGAGCTGGTTTTAATATACTCGGGCAACCAGCCGCTAGCGCAGGTGCAATTTTCCAAGCTGGCATAAGTAACGGGAAGTTCCACGGTGTGATTAAACCTGCGATGCCAATCGGCTCTCTCATCGTCCATGCGAGATGTTCGGACGGAGCACTTAATGAAAATGGCACGACTTCCCCTTGCGGTTGCACAACGAGAGATGCGAAAAAATCAAAGCAATCAGCAGCCATCGGGATTTCGACAAACGTTGCCATATTGATTGGCATCCCGTTTTCGCGTGTCATGATTTGTGCAAGTTCTTGTTGGTGTTTACGGATTAACTCAGCAACTTTCCGTAACACTCTTCCTCGTTCAAGCGGAGGGATGGAATGCCAACGGCGTGATTCAAAAGCTTTTTGAGCGGACTTTACGGCACGTTCCACATCTTCCGAGTTCGCATCGGGCACCGTTGCGAACGCTTCTCCAGATGCCGGATTAATGACTTCAAATGTGTGACCAGATGATGATTCCACCCACTTGCCACCAATAAATAATTGTGCTTCTTTCGTATTTACGGAAATACTCATCCTATCCCTACTTTCTTATTAATTTACTCAAAACGTATGACACCGCGAATGTTCTTACCTGATTTTAAATCTTCGAACGCGACGTTAATTTGATCTAGTGAATACACTTTTGAAACGAGAGGTTCAAGCTGTAATTTACCAGTTGCATTTAAGTCTAATAGTTTCGGATAATCGACTGCTGGATTTCCTTGACCTAACCATGATCCGGTAATTGTTTTTGATTGGAACGGCAAAGAAAACGCGTTAATTGAAAGTTTATCATTTGGTTTTGCAACCCCGACTACAATCGTTTGACCTGTTTTTCTCGTCATCATATATGCTTGTTCCATTGTTTCTGGACGCCCGATCACTTCAAATGCGTAATCTACACCTAGTCCATCAGTCAACTTCTGTACTTCGCGAACCGGATCTTTTTCTTTTGCGTTCACCGTATGCGTAGCACCGAATGTTTTCGTCTTTTCTAATTTGTCATCTAAAATATCAATGGCAATAATTTGTTTTGCACCAGCTAAGCTTGCTCCTTGAATGACGTTAAATCCGACACCACCTGAGCCAATTACTGCTACTGTGCTCCCTGGTTCTACTTTCGCTGTATTCGTTACCGCACCTACACCTGTAATGACACAACAACCGACAAGTGCAGCATATTCAAAAGGAACATCTTCCCGAATTGGGATTGCAGAACTTTCCGGTACGACAGTATATTCACTAAATGTTCCAGTTAAGGGAAACTGATACACTTTTCTCCCATTAAGGGAAAATCTTGTCGTCCCATCAAGCATCGTTCCCATTGCAGAAATTTTTGCCGCTTCATCACACATATCAGGACGACCTGTTCGGCAGTAATAGCATTTTGTACATGACGGAACCCAGTTAAGAGCTACATGATCCCCAACTTTAACACTCGTCACACCTTCTCCAACAGCATCAACAACTCCTGCACCTTCATGTCCAAGAATAATTGGTACTGGTAACGGCAACGTTAAATCAATGACGTGCTGGTCACTATGACATACGCCTGCCGCCTTCATTTTGACGCGAACTTCCCCTTTACGTGGTTCTTCTAAGTCGACATTTTCAATTTTTAATTCTTGTCCATATTGATGTAACACTGCTGCTTTCAAAAAAATTCCCCCTCATTTTTTAATTTGAAAAATTTGGATTTTTTATTTATTCAATTTCTTTTCCTTTAATTCTTCGATTAACTGTTCGTGCGAAACCGAACGATGGGCGTCAAGATAACGTTCCCATTCTTTCTTCAAATTCATTTGTAATTTCATAAGCGCAAGAACGACTGGTTTCGTCGAACGGTCATTTAGAAAAACTTCTGTAAATGCATCTTTAATATTTTCTTTTTTACCTTTTACTCCATGATCTTTACCATATTTCAAATGCTCATCAATAATTCTAGCAATCTCGGGATTTCCAGGTCCTCCACTTTGTCGATAAAACGCTTGAATACGTTGTTGCATTGTTAACTGTTCTTGTTCATCGCTCATTAGAATTACCTCCCTTTTTCAATTAAAATGGCGAGCGATATTTTCGCGTTCGAAAAAGACGCCAAAGCATAAATAAGAAAAGTAAAATCGAAACGGTCAACCCAATGTTCGCAATCGTTGCTTTTTGCATTCCTAAAAAAATGCCATCTGGCATACTCGCGATAATGAAACCGGTTGCAATTATCATTGCAAAAGTAATGAGAGAAAGAGCAATTCGATTCGCGATTTGGTTTAGCGTGTTTCGGATGACGGGATCAGGCTGAATTTGCAAATTAAGACGGGTTTTGTTTTCTGCAATATTTTCCATCATTCGTGCTGCCCTTCTTGGAAATGTTGTGACAAATTTCGCTGTTTCGGAAAGTAAACTAAAATTTGCCCGATAGTCAAACCGTTTATTTAATACGCTTTTTAAAATTGGAATTTCATACGCTTCAACTACTTCTCCATACGAAATTTCCGGACAGATCCACCGAGCTGCCCCTTCTGTTGCCGAAAAACCTTTTGACCAAAGAGCCAATCCATTCGGAACTTTACAAAAATTTTTCAACCCAATCGCTGTTGCTTCCATAACGAGATTACCATAGTTGTATCGATCGCTACCTTGTACAGCATTGACGTAACGTAACGCAAGTGCTCTTAATTCATCTTTTAATTTTACAACATCGGTATAAATCGTTGGGGACATTAACTCCATATGAACTTCTGCAACATCTTCCGCTTGGTTCAGTTGAATGTGCATAATGATTCTCATCAACGTTTGTGCCATAATACTGTCCATTCTGCCAGTCATACCCCAGTCGATGATAATCGCTTTTTTGCGATGTTTACAAATCATAATATTTGAACCATGTGCGTCAGCATGATAATGCCCATCAAGCATTTGTTGGACATAAAGATGGACGAGGTCGATCATAATTTTAACTCGTTCTTCAAATGTGAAGAAATCTACTGGAAAATCTTTAATTAACCAACCATCGATGAATTCCATAATTAAAACATTTTTTGTTGCTATATGAACGTCAGGTACATCAACATGTTCACTGACGCGTTTATACTTTTTCATTTCTTGCATTTTACGAGCTTCTTCCGTCATATCAAGTTCATCAATCGCACTACTATAATAGTCATCAACTAATCCATTAATGTCAATGGAAGCCGATAATTCTGGTGGAAGTCGCTTCTTTAGCATTGCCGTCATTTTCTTAATGACTGTAATATCTGTTTGGAACAACTTTTCAACAGTTGGACGGACAATTTTAACCGCAACGACGGGGCCATCTTTCAGTTTTGCTTTATATACTTGACCGAGCGAAGCAGAACCGAGTGGATCTTCATCCAACCACTCAAAAGTATCCATCCCATTTGGCAATTCTTTTTCAATGATATATTCAAGTTTCGAAAATTCAATGGGTGGAACTTTATCTAACAATTTTTCTAATTCGTGTGTTATTTCTTCTGGAAATAAATCTTGACGAGTAACGAGAACTTGACCTAGTTTAATGAAAGTCGGACCTAACTCTTCGAATGCCTCACGAAGTCGAATGCCAACTTTACGCAAATGCTCCTTTTCTGTTCGATTTCGTTTTTCTTTACTTAACAACTTTCTAACTATTGAATCTTTCAATAATAAACCTAATCCATTTTTCACAAAAACAGAGATGATTTTTCTTCGCCGTCGTCCTAACGTGATCGCGGCTTTTTCTTTTTCAATCTCTTCTCCAATTGAGGATAGCGCTAACAGCCGATCCTCACGTGAAGCTGTTGCTGTCTCAAAAACAGTTTCCTTTACTGTACTCACTAGATGTCCTCCTTAATTCTGTTCGTCTATGATCGGATGATTTCATTAATGAAGCTATTGAAATAACTATTCAGCATAATGACAAATTTAGCTGCATTTGTCATTATTATTAGATTTATTAAAATTGTAGTAAAACTATTCCACAAAAACTATCCCTCAAATGTCGTATCATGTTTTTGCGTGTGAGAAATCGTAAGTTTCTTGCATCGATAAAGCCTATACTTAAGATTTAAACTAACATCATGAGAGGGCGTACACCATCATCACAATCACTATTTTTAGGATAATGTAAAAGTTACGGACTTTTTCCATTGAATAAACACTACAATCGTAGGTTAATGCTAAAAAATTTTTAATTACAGAAAAATCAAATAGGTCTTCTCTCATAATAAAATGAGCACAATTAAGTTTATAACTGTGTGCTATAAAAAAACTAAACGGCTAACCCCTAAAAATATAGAGTAAAGCCGTTTTGTTTACGAACATTATTCAATTTTTTCACGTTTCAGTTGTTCAAGTTTTTCATCTAAGTTAGACCTACGCGCTTCTAAATATCGTTCCCATTCTTGTCTTACTGCATTTCTTAATTTCATCAAACCGAGAACAACCGGTTGTGTCGAGCGGTCACTTAAAAATACTTCAGTAAACGCATCACGAACATCTTCTTTTTTTCCGCGTACACCGTGGTCTTTCCCGTAGATTAAATGTTCGTTCAATATTTTTGCGATTTCTGGACTTCCTGGTCCACCACTTTGTCGATAAAACGCATCAATTCGTTGTTTCATCGTTAAATCTTCATGTTCTTCACTCACTTTGTATACCCCCTTCCTTTCATTTGAGATACGGCGAAACTTTAGTTTATTAGACGTATTTGGCGTTACAGTTTAGCTCTTTCATATACTTTTTTTACAACGTATTATTTGAATACATTTAGGTCAAAAGAAGGCGGTTATTCATCTCCTCATTGAAATGAAGAAAATCCTAACCGTTTTAATTCTAAAAGAGAGAGCGATGTTTCCTCGTTCGTAACAGTCGCCATAGAGTAAATAAGAAAAGTATAATCGATATGGCTAAACTGACGTTAGCAATCGTTGTTTTTTGCATTCCTAAAAAGGTACTATCAGGGATACTAGAAATTATGAAGCCAGTTGCAAGGATCATCGCAAATGTCACTAATGCCAATGCGATGCGATTTGTAATTTGGTTTAACGTATTTCTAACCGTAACATCTGGTTGAATTTGCAAGTTTAATCGTGTTTTATTTTCTGCAAGATTTTCCATGATCCGTGTTGCGCGGCGAGGAAATGTTGTTACCAATTTAGCAGTTTCAGTTAATAAGCTAAAGTTCGCACGATAGTCAAAGCGCTTACTTAACATACTTTTTAAGATTGGAATTTCATACGCTTCAACAACTTCACCGTACGAAATTTCTGGACAAATCCAACGCGCAGCACCTTCAGTTGCTGAGAATCCTTTCGCCCAAAGTGCTAAACCATTTGGAACTTTACAGTAGTTTTTAAGTCCAATTGCGGTCGCTTCCAACACAAGATTTCCGTAATTGTAGCGGTCACTGCCTTGAACAGCGTTGACGTAACGTAATGCAAGCGCTCTCAATTGGTCTTTCAATTTAACGACGTCGGTATAAATTGTCGGTGTGAACAACTCCATATTCACTTCAGCTACATCTTCTGCCTGATTTAACTGGATATGCATGATAATTCTCATTAACGTTTGTGCTAAAACGCTATCCATTCGACCTGTCATTCCCCAGTCAATTACAATCGCTTTTTTGCGGTGTTTACAGATCATAATGTTCGACCCATGTGCGTCTGCATGATAATGACCATCTAGCATTTGCTGCACATAAAGGTGAACGAGGTCTATCATTATTTTTACACGCTCTTCAAATGTAAAGAAATCTACTGGAAAATCTTTAATGAGCCATCCGTCAATGAATTCCATAATTAAAACATTTTTCGTTGCGGTGTGGATATTTGGTACATCAACATACTCTGTTTTGCTACGATATTTTGTCATTTCTAACATTTTCCGTGACTCTTCAATCATGTCCAGCTCATCCATCGCACTACTATAATAGTCGTTAACTAATCCAGTAACATCAAGCGATGCGGATAACTCAGGCGGCAATCGTTTACGAAGCATTCCAGTCATTTTCTTTATTACTCCAATATCTGTTTGGAATAGCTTTTCAACAGTTGGACGTACGACTTTTACTGCTACGACTGGACCATCTTTTAATTTTGCTTTATATACTTGGGCTAATGATGCTGATCCAAGAGGTTCTTCTTCAAACCATTCGAACGTATCCATTCCATTCGGAAGTTCATTTTCCATAATGTACTGTAATTTAGAAAATTCGATTGGGGGAACTTTATCTAGCAATTTTTCTAACTCTAGTGTAATTTCTTCTGGAAATAAATCTTGGCGAGTAACAAGAACTTGCCCTAACTTAATAAAAGTTGGACCTAACTCCTCGAACGCTTCACGCAACCGGATTCCAACTTTGCGCATATGTTCTCGTTCGGTACGGCTTCGTTTTTCCTTTCCCATTAACTTTCTAGTAATCGAATCTTTGAGCAACATTCCTAGTCCGTTTTTTACAAATACCGAGACAATTTTTCTTCTTCGTCGACCTACTGTAATCGCTGCTCGTTCTTTTTCAATTGCTTTGCCGACAGCCTCAAGATCGATTGAACGATCGATTGGCGTTGGTGATGTTTGTTCTTTTACAACACTCAAGAACTATCCCTCCTCACTCGTCTGATAAGACGAAATTTTACGAAAATTTACTTTTCGGAAAAGTAAGTTCATTTTTATGGTGAAAATATAACGACTTCACCAGTCGTACTTCTAGATGTCGGGGAAAAACCCCTACATTTGCATGGTAGCTTTTTCATTCTGCCTTACTTGACACCGCTTTTAGTCCAACAGTGGCACTCTCGGGAATTGATATGCACCTACCTTTTTCCCTTAAAAATACCGATGAAAATATGATTTCCATTTAATCATAAAAGAAGGAATCAAGTTCTTCAATTCCGTTAAAAGTAGGAAAGTGAATTTTTTCACCCTATATATGTAGCATATTTTACTAAAATGTTGTAAAATTCTCACAAAGAGACTAAACAAATTACGAGGAGTAGCCAATTATCCACATTTCGTATACGACAATAGTCGCTAGATTTTCATAAGGGGGGTATAAAATTTGCAAATAACGTTAAGTCAACAATTAAAAAACGTGTTAGAAACTGGAGTTGACATCGTACGCGATTACCGACAACCTATTGAAGAAAAATGGAAATCTAGGCTATCAGAACTTCAAGATAAACAAAATAAAACGCCTGAAGATTTTCAAATTGTAATCTCCATGTTATCAGATTGTCTATTTTATGAAGAAACCGACATCGAAGGTCTGTTTAAAAAGTTAAATGATAAAAAATTTATGAATTGTCAACCCGTTGAGCCAAACAAATTAGTTTTTTATATCACGCTATTAGAAAATAGTGTGCACGAAGTTATAAAATCCCATGTTGGAAACGCGTATGATCGGCATCAGGCAGTACAGTATTTATTTTCAAAAATAAACGAAGAGATTTTTTCGGACTCGACATTAAAACGTGAATTGGATCTCAATTCATTTCTTGAACAACTTGTACGTTCACGCCAATTACCTATAATATGGGCTGCAAAACTCATAAGACTGTCATCAGGGTTTCAAGTGAAAGACATTTTTTCATCTCACAGTATTCCAAATAAAGTGCTTCAATTCAATTACGTAGATTCTCTTTTCAAATTATCTGAACATTTGCTCGAATCGATACCTTCTGACACTAATGAATGTCGGGTATTTCCGATTCCTTGGGGAGATTATACGTTACTGTTTTGTTCGACAGAGCCTGAATCTGAAATAGTCCCGTTTATTATGTTTTCGCTCCAAACATTTCTAGAAGGAAGAGAGGCATTAAAGGCGACAAAACGAAAACAGCAATGGATGGATGCGGTCATTTTATTTAATGAATGGATCATGCGTTCAAAAAGTTACTATCAAGCATTGAAAAATATTGCATCGGGCTTTGTAAATTATTTACCTTTTGAACGATGTGCATTATTCGCTTATTCGAATATCGATCAGTTAGGAGTTGGGCTTTTCGCTCATTCGATAAGTACAGAAGCAATCCAAAACATTAATGAAAACATTAACAATCTACCATTTATAAAAAAACACTTACAACATTGGGAATCTTTAAGTGAGCATGCCAAAAATATACAACCTCTTTACATTTCTGAAGCGATCATTGGATTACCCGAACAATATGTGAAACAATTTCAGCTTGAATCAGTTGTACTTGTACCTATTTATGTTCCTTCAGAAAGCAGACTAATCGGAGCAGCAATTGTTGATCAAGGTCCGAAAACAAAATTTAAGCTTTCTCGTGAAACATTTCTTGCACTGATGAAATTTGGACAAAGTGCTGGAGAATTATTAACAAAAATTAGTCCAGATGAGTCTCAACTCGATCAAGCGATAGCAATCGCACAATTATCACCACGTGAAATTGAAGTGTTACAGTTAATTGCAGAAGGCAAATCTACGCATCAAGCAGCACAAAGATTACATTTAAGCGAATACACCGTTCGAGATTATATTTCAACCATTATGCAAAAAATGAAGGCCAAAAATCGAACGGAAGCCATTGTGAAAGCGATTCGTAAAGGTATTATTTAATTGCGTTCTTACTATCTGCTCACTGTAGTGCTGGAGCCACGGTTCACATTACACTTTAACAATCTCTTTATACCCAAATACCGGACCGATAAATGAATCGGACCGGTTTTATAACGATTAACATTTAAAAATTTATTTTTACACTTAATCTCAATCGTTGCTTGTCTCAAACCTTATACAATTTAGATAGTTTTAAAAAAGCAAAAAACCAGAAAATGTTTTATCCTTTTCTGGTTTTTTAAAAGCCACCAATTGTTGTGCCGTCATTTTTATTAATTATTAGCTTAACCTTTAAGCCAGGGATGGTAATGCTTTCGGCTGACAATAGATGGGTATTCAGCTTTGGGTTGTTTAATAATAATGAATTAGCGCTTAAGTGAAAAACATCGATCGGATCATTTGCACTTCTATTTTCATCCACCCTTAAATTACGAAAGTCAGAATAAGTTGCAGTAAGCCCTGTAATCCCCAATGTTAATTGATTCCCTGTCACAATGGATCCAGGTGCTGGAGTAATCACAATATCAAGATCTTTCACACCGTATTCACTAAGTGCTCCTTCCAAGTCAATTTTTTTGGATAAGTATAGACCCGCTATATTCGCGGTTCCTAATTCAACACGTGCTTGACCCCAATCGTCATGTTCTGATGTTGAACTAATATGGGTAGAAATTTTTAAATGAGTCCCTGAAATTTCGTCAGCTTCAATGACAATCCCACCAATCCCCGCAATTGGAAAAGCAGCAATAGCTGAATTTGTCAACAATAATATTAAAAGTATTAAAGTGAGTCCAATACTTCCTATACCCGCAATGAGGGAAAAACGCTTTTTATTTATGTTTAAGGCTTTTAACATAGAGTACCTCCCTCCATCAACCCCGGCAGTCATGACTTTCCCAAGTTTTCTCTTGGCATTATTTTTCACCTTTACTTGACAAACGGATTATCTCTTGTTCAAGTTCCTCAATTCGAGCAATGATCGCTTCAATGATCGACAATTTATTTTCTAGATCACTAACTTGTTCGGCTTCATCACCAAGTAAAAGTTCATTTTGTTGCTTATTTAACGCTTGCGAATATTTTATAAGCTGTGATGAATAAATAGCTAATGTCTCTCTCATTAATCTAAGAACTTCTTTTTGTTGATCACCATTTTCTTTCAATAGATCTACCATCTGTTGTTCCAGTTCAATTAACACGTTTTCAAATTCATGTTGTAATTCTTCAAGATTTTCCTCTTCATCAATAGGAACCGATGTATCATTTTCTTCTAGTTTTTCAAGCTCTTTATCTAGCAGTTTCATTAATGAATTTACTATACTCTCTTTCTCTTGTGTACTATTTAACTTTTGGATATTCTGATGTAATACGCCTTCCAACGATTTCGATGATTTATTTATTCGTTCGAAATGATCTTCTTTTTGTTTCATTAAAGCCTGTAAACGTTCGATAAGCAATTTCAGCATATTAATAGTGCCTTTGAGTTTCTCATTCACCTCTTCTAATTGTTGGTAACTCTTAGACCAATCATCGAGACCGAGTTCTTTTAAATATTTAAAGCGCAAATTCACAATTTCTGTGTAACGTAATAACGTATTCTGTATGTGTTCGATTAGTGCACTCGTTTGCTCAAGTATCGAAGTAAATTCATCCCATTGAACCGTAACCAATTCATACTGTTTTTGTGCTTTTTCAATCATTTCATCAAACTTTGGCTCTCCAAGCAACTGTTCGGTTAAGTCAATTAAATCTTCTAAATGTGTAATATCAGTATCAAGTTGTAACTGTTGTCGTTCTGCTTGTTCAAGCTTTTTATCAACTTTATTTGTGTTTTCTTGTTGAATTGGGAGATCAGTTAGCAATGCTTTATAGTCTTTTGTTTGTTGCGTTAATTTTCCGCCTTCTGCTTCATCTAAAGCTAACAAAAGCTCTTCTATGTTGTCTTTAGGCTCTGTAACTTCAAGAGCCCTTTGCATATTTTGAATTCTAGCAATTTCATTTGGATCAAAACTTACTTCAACAACTAAGTCTTCGATTTGAATATTGGTGCTTTCTAACTCGATTACGTTCGCAGTTATATCATAAACTGTACCTGCTCTTATCAAACTAGGTAAATCTCCAAGTGTACGCCAAAAATTAAAATTCATTTTTCTAGTATTTATGTATAACTCACCGGCATCAATCAACTCATCTTCCTTATCTGATGTTATCGTCACCACCATCGGACCTTGTTCCGTATTCACTAATTTCGAAAGTTCCAGACCTTTTATTTTTGTTTCCGAAAAGTTAAACTTAGTATCAGTCAACAATCCCCCGATTACTCCAATTATTAGCTGACCTAAACTTGACTTCCCTTTTAGTTCTTCAACTTTTACGTAATAGATGGAGTTTTCTAGTGTAACTGCCCCTGCTTTCTTTGTAACGGGAGGAAAGCATAGAGTAAGAACAAGTGCACTAATAAGCGCAAATGTTTGTGACTTTTTTAAAAATGTCATGCCAATTACCTCTCTTTTCTGTCGCAATTAGCTACTTACTGTATCTGTCGGTACAGTTGGTATGCTGCTTGAAGAGTTTGACGTGTTCTCGTTTCGATCATGATTGACCGTTTTCTCTAACCCATCCCATGATGCAATTAAAATCCCGCCTGCTAATCCAAGTAGACCACCAATAATTAAACCTCCAGCTGCACCAAGAAATGAAAGAATCGAAAAGATAATAATTGAAGTACCTGCGAAAAAATGAGTTTCAGGTTTAAACAAGGCTGAAAGACCGAACATAAGCATGAACAATCCGGTTATAAGTCCAGCCCACATTAATCCACTATTCGGCAACAACAACATTGGAGCCACTTGTATTCCAATAAAAATTACGAATCCGCTTCCTACAATACAGAAAATAGATCCCATGACAGGACGATTTGTATTGAATGCCATTAAATAACCGAGTGACAATGGTAGACCAAGTCCGATTGTGTATGGAATAACAAAGCCTGCCACAATATAAATCATTGTATTTAAAGGAAAATAGCCAGAGCGTGTAAAACCTATAGCTGCAAAAATAAGAACTATAAGGCCGAGTAAAAAACCTAGCGTGAATAAACTTTTTTTAAAGGCATGTGTCCATGTTACGTACTTTCTTTTCTTCACTAAAAAACTAATGATATAGATAAATATAAAGATACCAGTCATTAAAGATACTATTAACATAAACGGTAATTCTAGTATCAATGCTTCTAAATCTAGTATGTTCGTAAGAAAACCAACGACAAGAATTGTAATAAAAACACTGATTGAACCGAGTAAAAAAAGAACAGCATAATGTCCCGGGTAAAGAATATACTTCTCGGATTTCGAATGATAATCAACAAGTTTATAAACAGCTGTACCATAAATAATCGCACTTATAAGTCCAAAAGTTAGTGCCCCAGTGATACCTAATCCGATAATTTTACTTCCACCAATTAACACTCCCGGCAAAACACCAATACTGCCGTATTTCACAATTAGCTTAGCTGTTTCCCATTTTTTAAAACGTAATAATAAGATAAATGATGTTAAAAAAACCGCTCCTACTCCACCTCCAACAAGGGCTCCGTACATTCCAAATCCAAATGGAAAAGCTCCAAGAAAAGAACCCGTTATTAAGCCAATCATTGCAGCATTAATAATTTCAAACAATAAGCTAAAATTCATATTAAATTTTCTCATAAAAAACACCCCTCAATGTCATTTTCTAGTCTTTACTTTTAGATTTAACGTTTGGTTTAATCTTTTAGATTGTTTTCCAGTTTCACTCGTAATCCCAACGGATTAATCAAGATATTTTTCGCAGACAGATACTGAGTTGTCAGTTCGGCATCCTTTAATAACAGGTCGACTGACGTTAAATCTAACTCCTTCAACACAGCTTGAGGGTTTTCATCTGTCAGCAATTTATTAGCTACTAGTGGATTATCAATGTTTATTCCGAGCACTTTCTGTTTCAATTTTCGCTCTGTCATATCAGAACTTTTTTCTTGCACCTGTAGATCTATAAATTGCGGATATTTAACTTTCACATCATATACATTTAATTTTAAATTTTTCCCCGTAATCTCGATGGTTGATGTCGCTACGATATCAATATTCGATACCCCATAAGAGTCAAACACGTCGCTAACATTAAGATTTTTCTTTAACATTAATCCTTCAATAGTTGCATGACCAAGTTCAATCGATGTATTTGTTGTTGATATTAAGTTTTTAGTCATCTCTATTTGGGGAAACATTTTAAACTCAGTACCTTCAATTTTTTCGGCTGCAACGACATACTCTCCAATACCTGTAAGTGGAATTGCTTGGAGCAAACGACCTGAAATTAATAGAACCCCAAGTACGATGAGTAATCCGGTAATCCCAGCTACTGCAGTTATAAGAAAACGTTTTATATTTACATTTAAAGGGATTGCCACCGCTAACCCTCCTCAGCATTTTTCGATATTAAAATTAATTTTGAAACTTTTATTTTTGATGAATTAAGCTGAGTATTCCGTATTTCGAACTCAAGCATGATGGGTACCATCTCTTAATATGCAACCAAAATCGATTAACCTATCATTTTACTAATTTAAAAACATCCCTAGAGGCTCAAGGTTACGAGCAAATTGCCCATTCACTTTGGGGGAAATAGATAGTATAAATTTTAGACTTGGCTAGTATTAAAAGCCTCCTTTACTTGTCCCGTCATTTCTATTGTGAACAAGTTGAATTTTTAACCCTGGAATCCCAATACTTCCTACACTTAAATAATGAGAGTTTAATGCAGCATTCTTTAGTTCCAACTGATCTGCTGCTAAAAGAAAAGGTTGTTTATCTCCTTTCATATTTTCAGTACCTTCTGTAATATTTAATTCTTTTAAGAGTGAATCATCACTTTGAAGACCTGTAACTTTAAGTCTTAGCCCTCTAGCACTTATATCCTGTCCTGATCCACTCACAATAATATCTACATCAGTAATACCATACTCTCCTAGGGCGTTACTAACATTTAAATTTTTTATAAGTTTAAGATTACTAATATTAGTCTCATCTTGAATGTAAATTGCCGCGTTCATCCAAGGATCTTTCTTTTCAGTAGGTCCAATTTCTGGATATAACTCAAAAGTCTCACCTTTAATTTTCGTCGCTTCGATTGTAAATCCACCAATCCCAGCAAGTGGAAATGCAGCAAATACGGTACCTGACATGAGTAACGTGACTAGCAATGCAATTAGACCAATAGTTCCAGCCCCAGCAACGAAACTGAAACGTTTTATGTTGACATTTAAAGCATTTACCATATTGTTTTTCCTCCTATCCTAAAAAATTACTATTTCCCCCAAAATAAATACCTTTTTCATAGTTTTTGGACATTCTATTAAACTATCACTTAACTAAGTATTCTGATTTAAATATATCGTTAAAATTTTATGAAATCTATCCATAAATAATAGTGTTTTTATACTACTTAAAAATAATTTTCCATTTCAATGGTAAATTAAGTATTATTAAAGTGTGTTAATCTATATATATCAATGATTTAAATAATGTTAGTGCTTTTAAACAATAGTAAGTAAAGAACCTACTTTTGTAGGGGGATAATGGTTTGTAATCTGAAGGAACGAGTAGTCGCCACTCTAAATTCTCATTTAATTCTGTTTTCATTTCCAATTTTATGAAAGTGAAAGCTAATAAAATCAGTTTTACAGTCGTTTTAGAAGTAAGATTTTTACATTTTTTGCGTAAAATAAAACGACCCCCTAACTTCGTAGGGGACGTTATATTTAACACGTTTCGATTATCCAACCATAAAATCAAACTTAAATCTATCAAATGTTTTAAGTGTGGATTCATAGACACTCATTACACCCTGAGTTACGTTCACATTATTTAAAAAAGGCAGCGTTTTTCTCAATAAATTCAAATTCTTCCTCTGGAACATCTTCTTCTTGGTAAATCGCATCAACTGGACAGGCTGTTTGACACGCTCCACAGTCGATACAATGGTCGGGATCGATATAAAACATATCATCCCCTTCATGAATACAGTCAACTGGACATACTTCTACGCACTCTCCCGCTTTCTCCTCAATACATGGGGACACGATTACAAATGGCATTTACATTCTCTCCTTTCATCCGAAAAGACTCGTACTGTGCTGTGGTTGCATACGTGCTTTCGGATCGATGTATGTTTTCGCACTACTAATGGCTACAGAAGCTTCACCAAAACCTGTTACGATTAATTTAACTTTGCCATCAAATGTTGTAATATCACCTGCGGCATAAATGCCTTCGATATTCGTTTCCATTTTCGTATTCACGACGATGGAATTTTTTTCAATTTCTATTCCCCACTCTTTAATTGGCCCTAGTGAAGAGACAAACCCATAATTGACAATCACTTCATCGACGGGAAGGAGCATTGTTTCTTCTGATTTTACTTTTTTAATGATCACTTCTTGAATTTTCTTCCCATCTCCATTGATCTGTATCGGTTCATACGGGGTAACAATTTGTGCATTTGATTTCTTTAATAGTTCGACACTGCTTTCGTGGGCTCGAAATTGATCACGGCGATGAACAATCGTCACTTGTTTTGCTATTGACTCAAGCATTAACGACCAATCAACAGCCGAATCTCCACCACCAAAAACAACGACATGTTTATCCTTAAAATGATTAAGGTTGTCGATAAAATAATGTAAATTTTTATCTTCATAGGCCATCGCATTTGGTAGTTTTAAACGACGCGGTTGAAACGCACCTACACCAGCAGTAATAATAATCGTTTTCGAGTAATGAACACTTGCATCTGTCGTGATTCTAAACATTTGATCTTCAAGTTTTTTCACGTCTTGAACTGTTTCATCTAATACAATTGTCGGTTTAAATTGAGAAGCCTGCTCAATCAATTGGTCGACAAGTTGTTGAGCACGAACTTTTGGAAATCCCGCTACATCGTAAATGTATTTCTCAGGATATAATGCAGAAAGTTGACCGCCTAATTGAGGCATACTTTCAATAATTTTCACTTTCATTTGGCGCATGCCACCGTAAAAGGCAGTGAACAATCCTGTTGGACCTCCACCAATGATCGTGACATCAAAGATTTCTTTTTTATCCAAAGCTTCCACACCCTATCCGGCGATTTTTTTAACGGAATTAACAGACGTATTTGTCCAAAATCGTAAAAAACCGTTCTAACAATTTTTAATTTCACACATTCTTTTTTTCGAAAAAATTTAAAATTAAATCATTTAAAATGGCAGGCTCATCTAGTGGAATCCAATGACTCGCATCGATCTTTTCATATTGCCATTCACCAATGACTTTTTCCCCGGAACGTTTCATTTGTTCTTCTGTTAACAAAACATCATTACGACTCCAAATTCCGAGCGTCGGCACTTGGATAGACGGGATTTGGAGCGGCATCGCAGGCATCATTTCTGGTGCAAAGTTTGCTCGATACCAATTTAAAGCAGCTGAAAGTGCGCCAGGACGAGACATGTCTTCGATCCATTTCAGATGTTCAGAGTGGTGACGAGACCAATTTTTGAATAGTGCCCAATCATTTTTCTTAAGCATTTGTTCAGCGATGTCTTGAAATTGGAAAAATAAAATATACCAAGATTTCTCAAGTTGATCCGTTGTAAAGTCTGTGAAAATGGACGGGTGTCCCACCGACAGCGGAACAAATCGGTGCACTCGATTCGGATACATTGCGGCAATAAGCCAACCAACTACAGAGCCCCAATCATGTGCGACTATATGTGCTCGCTCAATGTTCAATTGATCGAGTATCCCAATCGCATCATTTGCTAGTTTTGGTAATTGATATGCTTCCACCTCCGCCGGTTTATCGGACTCTCCGAAGCCACGTTGATCGGGAGCGATTACCCGATATCCGGCTTGAACGAAAGTAGGAATTTGCTTCCGCCATAAATACGATGAATCCGGAAAACCATGTAAAAAGAGGACCGTTGGACCCGTGCCTTCATCAATGATTGAAAAATTAAGATTGTTAATCGTCACTTGCTTTTTTGTTCCGTACAAAAATTACCACCCCTTTTGAAGTGACCTCCATTAAACACCCCTCATTTTGATCTGTTCAATCTCGCTATCTATGAGCCTACAATTACGGCATATCACTGTCTATCAGCGAAGGATGCCCCATTGATGGAAATTGTCAACAACGGTCTATTCTTAACTATGATGAACGATAACTTATATGGCTTACTAGGAATATGTGCATAGGAAGAAATCATACTTTACTGTGTCGCTTTTTCAAGTTCTTCCACACTGTCGTATTTTCTGACCCGATCAATTTTACTTTTGCGAATTTTGTATTGTCTTTCGGCAAATTGTTTTAACAACGTCGGATCAATATTAATTTTTGATTCATAGGTGATTAATTTTTCTTGCTGTTCTGATAACTGTGTTAAATAATTTACAAAGTCTTTTGCATGCACCCATAATTCATCGATGTAATCATTAAAGATTTTATAATGTTCATCATTGCCCGCAACAAGTCGTTGAATCGTGTAAATACCGAATTGAATATGACGACCTTCATCCATGTTCAAATAGTCAATTCCTTCTAATAATCCAGGGAAAAAACCCGCTTTTTTAAAAATTTCACGGAACGCATTGTAACCGGATTCCGCTAAAATTCCTTCAACGACCATGTTGTAAACAGTCGCTGCACGAATGACTGCTTCTGGAGAATCATCCGTAAGCAGACGATTCATTGATTCAGGCAACGCTTCATAAAAAATTCGCTTATAACTGTCAGTATGAAAAACAGATAAATCCATATGTGCAATACCAACAGCTTCTTGCCAACGTGAGAACATTTCTGTATGCTTTGCTTCTTCATGTACAAATGTCGTTAAATACATCGTATCTTCTAAGCGGCCTTGATTAGCCATCGCATGCATCATTGGCAGAATATCAAGCGTAACCGCTTCTTCACCTGCCGAAAAAGCTGAAATTAACGGCAATGCAGAGATACGTTCTTCATCTCTCAAGCTTTGAAAATCTTTTACATCTTGACTAAAATCGATGTCAGCTGGATTCCATTTCCCAATTTTCTTCGCTTTTTCATACAACTTATACATGGGGTCATCCCAATTAATGGATCCTGTTACTGTTTGGAAACTCTCGTGGTGAACCATTTTGTTAACCTCCTATAATTGTTGTTTTCAATCTAAAGAAAGGGCTTACATTACACGCTTGGAGCGAATTCATTTAAAATTGCTTGTAATTTTAACGCTAATCCAATATCGCCATCAATCGTTAGTTTTCCATTCATAAATGCCTCAGTCGGATTCAATGTACCTGCAATCATATGACGATAATCGTTATCGCTAATCGTTAACGTACAATCTGCGTCTTTTTCTGTACCTTCAATAGCTTTACCACCATTTTCGTCAATAATCATTTGATACGTCCCACTATCATCGCCAGTAATATTAAATTGGTATACTCCTTCAGATCCTTCCAAATTTTCCGGATCAAGTTTTAAGGCTGCATCAATCATTTGGAAAACAGTTTTTATACTTGGTTGCGACATCTCACTACCTCCTCAAAAAATATTTTAAATTGAATGTTGTGTGAAAAACGACCAACGATTAAAAATTGGCATTCTATTTTTTGATGAAAAAACGGATAAAGCACATCATTCGTTCGTTCATGGACAAGCGGCGAGGCGAGGTGAAATTCACTCCCTCACCGTCTTGTAATATACTATTAAGTTAGACTTATAATCGTTCTATAATCGTTGCTGTTGCCATCCCAAATCCGATACACATCACTTGGAGACCGTATTTTCCTCCTGTATCTTCAAGTGTGTGCAACAAGGTTGTTGCAATTCTAGCACCACTTCCTCCAAGCGGGTGTCCGATCGCAATTGCACCTCCACGCGGATTTACTTTGCTCACGTCAGGCTCAAACTCACGCTCCCACGCTTTATAAACGGACGCAAATGCTTCGTTCACTTCAAAGATGTCAATTTGATCGAACGTCAAGCCTGCTTTTTGCAACACTTTGCGTGTTGCTGGAATGATGCCTGTTAACATAATAATTGGATCTTCCCCGACAGCAACACGTGCAACGATACGTGCTCGCGGCTTTAAGCCGAGTTCTTCTGCCTTGTCTCCAGACATGAGCAACAAGCCAGCAGCTCCATCACTCACTTGACTTGAATTTCCTGCTGTGACAACTCCGTCTTTCGGTTGGAATGACGGGGTTAAGCTTGCAAGTTTTTCTAACGATGTGTCACGACGAATTCCTTCGTCTTTATCGAATGTAACGATATTTCCATCCTCGTCCTTTACTTCAACTGGAATAATTTCACGTTCAAACATCCCTTTATCTGTCGCTTCTGCCGCCCTCTCATGACTCTGCAATGAAAATTCATCAAGCTCTTCACGTGTCAAATTCCATTTCTTCGCAATCATTTCTGCGGAAATCCCTTGCGGAACGATGTTGTATTTACGTGTTAAATCGCGGCTAAATCGTCCCATGTCACTACCCATTTTTACACGTGTCATGTTTTCAACTCCACAAGCGATTGCGATATCATGATCACCAGCAAGAATTGCTTGTGCGGCATTATGAATGGCTTGCTGACTCGAACCACACATGCGATTTAATGAGAATGAAGGGACTTCCACTGGAAAACCAGCCGCAAGTACAGCTTGACGTCCAATATTCCCACCTTGTTCGCCCGTCATCGTAACACAGCCTGTTACAACGTCTTCCACATCTCCCGCTTCAATTCCGTTTCGTTCGACGAGTTGCTTCAGTACAGGAACGAGAATATCAACAGGATGTGTTTTTGAAAATGTGCCTTTCCGTCGGCCGACTGCGGTCCGAACCGCATCGACAATGACTACTTCTCTCATCATCTTTCCACTCCTTTACTTTTAAAACGTAAATAATTCAATTCCACCAGATACGTTCAAGCCAATACCAGTAATATATTTTGCTTTATCTGAACAGAGAAACGTAATTGCATTTGCGATATCTTCAGGTTCCCCAGGACGTTTGAATGCTGTTCGCTCAATCATGCGTTCATTCATTTTTGGGTTCCCCATCTTAAATGCTTCAGTCGCGATAATTCCAGGAACAATCGCATTGACATTAATCCCATGGCGCGCCCCTTCTAACGCTAAACTTTTTGTGAAGCCTAGAAGTCCACTTTTTGTCGTCGAATAACTGGATTGCCCAAAACCACCAAGTGTTCCCGCAACAGAAGCCATATTAATAATGCGACCCCATCCTTGTTCTTTCATATATGGCCAAACGGCTTTTGCACAGTTATAAGCTCCTGTTAAGTTTACTTTTAAATCGCGCTCCCAAAAATCGTCTCTTTGCTTTTCAATTTGAGCGGTATGGTCAAGTGTTCCAGCATTGTTTACGAGAATGTCAAGCGAACCAAATTCTTCTTTTACTTTTGCAAATACTTCTTTTACTTGTTCAAGGTCTGTTACGTCCATTTTGATAGCGAATGAACGACGTCCCATCGCTTGAATTTCTTGTGCTGTTTTTTCAGCGTAGACGACTTTTGTACTTTGTAACACTTGTGAAAGCGGACCTAACTTTTGGGCCTCTTGCTTACTGTCATCATCTGATTCGATTAAAATATCTGTAATAACGACATCTGCTCCAGCTTCTGCAAGGGCTAACGCGTCTGCACGACCAAGCCCACGTGATGCTCCTGTAACTACAGCTACTTTCCCTTCTAACATATTTGCCCATGAAGACATTGTAACTCCCACCTTTTCATGTTTATTTTTTCGGTAAAAAGTTCGCTTTTTTCCTTTGGAAAAACGCTGCTAAACCCACGCCTGGTTCTCCTGTTTTAAACGTTTGAGCAAAAGCATTTGCTTCAACGTTCATTCCTTCTTCAATTGAACCTTCAGCCGCATTGATCGCTTCTTTCGCTAGTCCCATCGCTCTCACTGCACCTTCAGCTAACTCTTCAGCGAAATCTAACGTTTCTTCTTCAAGGCTTTCTGGTGTTGTCACTTTATTGACGAGTCCAACTTCAAATGCTTCTTGTGCATCTAACCGTTTAGAGAAGAAAATGAGCTCTGTTGCTTTTGCACGTCCAAGCAATCTCGTCATTCGTTGCGTTCCGCCAGCACCTGGAATTAAGCCTAGGGATACTTCCGTTAAACCAATTTTCCCTCTTCCTTGGGCCATAATTCTAAAGTCGCATGCCATCGCTAGCTCACAACCGCCACCTAAAGCATGACCGTTAATGGCCGCGATAACCGGAACTGGCATCGTAGCAAAGCGGTCAAAGCATTTTTGCATGCGTCCACTCTGCTCCGAAATCCCCGACTCATTTCCTGCAAATTGACTTCCACCGGCAATCATCCCTTTTAAATCGGCTCCAGCAACGAAGATTTTTTCATTTGCTGATGCGAGAACAACGACACGTGCATTTCTGTCAGATGAAAGCTCATCAACTAGCTGTTCCAAATCATTCATTAAATTTTCACTCAGTGCATTTGCAGGGGGGTTATCGATCGTAACCCAAACGACACCTTTATCTTTTCGTTCAATCCGAATCGTTTCGTATGACAATGTCGTTCCTCCTCTATTTATTAGTGTTGGAATCGATTCACAGAGTTCAGAAGTTAAATTTAAGCTTTTTCCTTAAGACTTTTTGATTTGCTTTTACTCTGCTCTCTGACTTCTCGTTATAGATTCAAAGTACATACACAACGTTTAAGTCTTTCCTTTAAAAATATTTACACTGCTTTAAGGATTTGTTTTACTCTGTTCTCCGACTTTTGACCTCTAACTTCTAGTTATACGTATAAATCGTGTTGTGCGTATAGACGGCGAGCAGTAACTAAATGTTGTACTTGGTTAGTTCCTTCGAAAATATCGAACACTTTAACGTCACGGTATAACTTTTCAACGAGGTGACCGTCTAGTCCTACTGGACCTAACAGTTCAATGCCTTTTGAACAAATATCAAGTGCTGATTTTCCTGCCACAGCTTTACAAATCGCTGCTTCTTTTGCGTTCGGTTCACCCATGTCTGCTTTCCAAGCTGCTTCCCACGTGAGCAGTCTAGCAGCAATAATGTCTTGTTCCATTTCAGCTAATAGTTCACTCGCTTCATAGTAAAGACGACCGTGTTTCGGATATTCTTTTTTCACGATGTCGAGTGTATATTCATACGCCGCACGCGCGATTCCGATTGCCATTGCTGCAACAATCGGACGTGTACTATCAAATGTCGCCATCGCAACTTTAAACCCAGATGGTCTGTTTTCTTTCGCGCTATACATTTCTTCACCACCGAGTAAATTTTCATCGGGTACGAAGCAATCTTCAAAAAGCAGTTCAGCTGTTTCGTTTGCACGAAGGCCCATCTTTTGTGCGACACGTGTACAGCTAAATCCTGGTGTACCTTTTTCAACGACGAATGCACGATGTCCAGCACGTCCTAAGTTACGATCAATTGTCGCAAATACAACATTCCATGATGCACGACCACCATTTGTAATGAAAATCTTCTGACCGTTTAGAATGTAGCCACCGTCAACTTTTGTCGCTGTTGTGCGAATACCGGAAGCGTCTGAACCAGCTTCAGGTTCTGTTAGCGCATACGCACCCCAACGTGGCTTATCTTTTGTAAAAATGGAAAGGAACCGTTCTTTTTGCTCAGGTGTTCCACTGCTTTGTACTGGAGGCCCACCGAGACCTGCTCCCGGAAGTGAAAGTGCAATTGCAGGACAACCCCATGCCATTTCTTCAGTTGCAATGACCCCCATCCGATTTCCTTCTCTTTCTTTCTTTTTTGATGAGCTTCCGTCGTCCTTTTTCTTTCCGCTACCGCCAAAAGAGGACGCGTTTAAATGAATTCCCATTTTATTTACTTTATCGAGCCATTCATCAGGTACTTTTCCATTTTTATCGGCTTCCATTGCAATGGGACGAATTTCACTTTTCGCAAACCAGTGGACTAAATCTTTAATTTGTTTTTGTTGTGGTGACAATTCAAATGAAATCATCGGGCGACCTCCTTCTTCGCTAGGTTCATAATTTGCTCTCCACGACGGATAAGGTAATCTCTTTCTCTCCCGTACAGAGCCACTTGTGCTTGTGCATCACGCATCCATTTTTCAGCCGGAAATTCTTGAACGAATCCATGTCCCCCTAGCATTTGAACGCCGTTATCGGTCACAAATCTTACGGCACGATGCGCACGGTACATTGCTCTTAATGCATTTCGATTTGCGTCTTTCGCTTGAGATTCTACGGTTACTGCAGCTAACCAAACAAGATGATTTGCTGCTTGCATTTCAAAAGCCATATCTGCAACTGTAAACGAAACTCCTTGGAACTTTGCGATTTCCTGGCCAAACGCTTTTCGATTAGCTGTATACTCTACTGTGTAATCTAACACCGCTTCCATTAAGCCGACTTGTTTCGCTCCTTGCAAAACGTAAATCCGATTTTGCACGTTTGTAATTAATTCTTCCGCTTCACTGCCACGGGCAATAATTTGGTTCGCTCCAGCATTTACGTTCGAAAATTGAATACGACCTAATCCTGCTGCTAATAAGCCTAGTCGATAGTCGCCATCCTGGACTGTCCAACCGTTGTTGTCAAGCCAAAATACGACTGATTCTCCTTCAGAATCAACGGCTGCGATTGCAACGTATTGTGCATTTTTAGCTAGACGTACAGGTTGAGACGTACCATCCACTATGTATCCATCTCCATCTCGTTTAATTTGAAGAGTCGCTAACCACGGGTCATCAATGTTTGTCGCATCAATAAATGCAACGTCTGGCCATGTACCGTTTTGCCCTGCTTGTTTATATGCTTGTAAATTGGGATGATCAGGTACGAGCCGAATGAGCGATGCAGCATCTCCTGCTCCAGGTAATCCTTGCACGACACCTAAATCCCCGTAGCTTAGTGATTGTAAAATTTGTACTTGCGTAATTAACGGAAGTTCAAGCCCCCCCCAACTTTCTGGTAGCTCTAATGCTCCGAAACCTAATTCTTCGATTTGTTTGACGATGTCTTCGTTAACTGCACGATTGTCTTCACAGTCTCTCGCAACTGAACGAATTGTTTCGACCGCAAAGTTTTTCGCCATTTCTCTAAATGCCTGTTCCTCTTCTGTTGGACGAAAAGAAATCATTGGATTCCCTCCTCAAAACTTAAATTTACATCATTTATAACGTTTCAACTTTTCAGAAATTTTTATTGTTATTCCACTTTAGATGCTGCTTCTTCAAACTCTTTTGCTTGCTCTCGAAGCTTTTTCTTATCGATTTTTCCGATTAAATTTCTCGGCATATATCCAACAATTTTTATAAAACGTGGTGTTTTATATTTCGCAAGTTTGTCTTGACAAAATTGTTTAAGATCTTCTTCTGTTATCATTGAGCCTTTGCGTTTTACAACGTAAGCAACAACTTCCTCTCCCATGCGTGGTGATGGAACACCGACGACTCCCGCTTCAGCAACATCCGGGTGTGTCATGAGTAATTCCTCGAGATCACGAGGGTAAACGTTAAATCCTCCACGTATAATCAAATCTTTTTTACGATCAACGATAAAAAGATAGCCTTCTTCATCGATGCGAGCCATATCACCTGTATGAAGCCAACCGTCTCTAAGCGCTTTTTTCGTTTCTTCTGGCTTGCCATAATACCCTTTTAATACATTCGGACCGGATACGATTAACTCACCGACTTCATTCGGTGGCAAGCGATTTCCGTCTTCATCGACAACTGCAATTTCGATTCCAGGAAGCGGTGTACCAACAGAGCCTGGTTTAAGTTTTTTCATCGGATCCGTTGCAGTGACAATTGGGGCTGCTTCCGATAGCCCATAACCTTCCAAGATAACGCAACTAAATTTACGTTGAAAATTTTTCGCGAGTTGTTGTGGAAGGGCAGCCGATCCCGATGTAACGGCAAAAAAGCTTGACGTATCGTATTTGTCTGCATCCGGGTGATGATACAGCGCGTGAAACATGGCTGGAACCATCGCTGAATGCGTCACTTTATGCTTTTCAATCGCTTCAAGCACTTTCCCTGGTTCAAATTGTGGCAGAAGGACATTTTTATCGCCTAAAATAAGCGTTACATTCATCATCGTAAATCCGAAAGCGTGTGAGAAAGGCAAGACTCCCAATGCGACACGCCCTTGCTTTAATTTTAAAATGCTTGCCGTTTCTGCAGCAGCTTTTGCATTTGAATACAAATTTTTATGCGTTAGGATGACACCTTTAGGGTTACCCGTTGTTCCAGCCGTATAAAGTAATGCAGCTTCATCATTTTCTTGAATCGACACTTCCGGCACTGTTTTTGGAACATCTCCCATCACTGTAAGCAACGTATAAGGTGAATCCGGGTTATCTAAAGTGAATACTTTAGGAGGATTTTCTAACCCTTTTACCGCATTAAGTAATTTTGGTAATAATAATTCAGTCGTTAATACCACTTTTGGTTCACAGTCTCCCAAAATATAATTAATTTCTTGTGCCTGCAAAAGTGGCATAATCGGCACTGCAACAGCACCGCACTTTATAATCCCATTAAAACCGATAACAACTTCTGGACTATTCGGCATCGTGATTAATACGCGATCTCCTTGTCGTACTCCTAAATCCATCAGTGCATGAGCTAACTGTGATGATTTCTCATCGATGTACGTATTTGTATACTCTTTATCTTCGAAGATGAGGACGGGATAAGTGCCAAATTGCTCAATGTTTTTGCGCAAAATCTGATTTAGATTCATTACACTTCTCTCCCAACTTCAGAACACAAGACTAGAAGCCAGACTTCTAGTATGTATCTACGTTAGCGGGCACGCTCATCTGGCTTCTGCTTTTTCATGTTCATTTAAATAACTAGATTAATCACCACTATAAGCTGATAAAATATCTTGAAGTCTTAACGCAAGTCCCATGTCTCCATCAATTTGTAGTTGACCACCCATAAATGCTTCAGTACCATTCAATTCACCATCAACCATTTTTTTGAAATCTTCTGAATCCATTGTAATTGTACAATCAGCTTCTTCTTGGTCACCTTCGACGACACTTCCTGAGTCAGTACCAAGGATCACTTGGTACGTTCCAGCGTCGTCTCCTGTAATGTTAAATTGGAACGTTGCTTCAATTCCATCAGCTTGAGAGTAATCTCTTTCCATTTCAGATTTAATCATGTCAAAAATATCTTTTGTTGTTTGCATTTGTATTCCTCCCTATTTTTTATCCATTTTAATAACTTACCATGGTCTAGTTTCACAACGTTTACATTCCTAAAGCAATTCAATCAATCATCGCATTCCCCCTTTAACAATGTAATACTTAATTACAACTTAAGCAGGTTTCATTCCGTTACGAGTGGAATTTGCTCAGCGAGTAAAAACATGTATGAACCTACTACAATTCGGTTTAAAAACCTCGCAACATAGTCAATCTTAATCTGTTTTTTTGATAGGAGAACTTGTTGGATTACAACTTGGTTTATTGCACCTACCATCGCTTGTGAGAACAAGTAAATTTCTTCATCCGATGCTGAATCCGTAAATCCTAATTCCGTCCTTACGGTTTCAAAAATAAACAGTGCGAAGCGGTCATAAGCTTGTTTTCGTAACTCTTCAATCGCATCACTAATTCCTACTGATGAAACGAGTAACAACCTAGCGACCTCGTGTTCCCTCACACAAATCTCAACGTAGCGTTTAATGCCTGCATACGCCTTTTCCGTAATAACAGTTTCTCGCTGAGCCGCTAATTTTATCATCGCTAGTACTTCTTCCAACAACGTTTCAAAAAGGTGAGCCAACAATTCCTCTTTAGTTTTATAAAAGTTATAAAATGTTGTTTTTGAAACACGAGCGTATGCTACAATGTCCAGCACAGTCGTATCACGATACCCTTTTTCAGAAAATAGTATAAGCGCTGCATCCAGGAGCTTATCTTGAGGTTGTTTTTCAACCTTTGTTGCAAAAAGGAATGACGTATCCACGTTATGCTCACCTCTTTATCAATACCAGTACGTACCCGTATTTTCAAAAATAAAAAAATTAAAACAGTGTACGGTTGTGTAATAATGTAAACCTTTTCATTGAAAACGTATAGTCCTAAATTTGTAGGGTTTTTAATTTTCAAAAAATAGGCATCCTATATTCGTAGAGATAAATTAAACTTCATATCCAATGTAATCAAGTTTGTATAGTGACAACTACAAGCTCATGAACAAAAATAAAAGGATTTAGGTTTTGTTGTGCAATAAGTGATACCAATGGTTTGAAAAAGCTTTTGAACAAGTTGTATGGAACATTATTTGAACCTAGCATATGCGCACCCTTAAGACCGATTACATTCTGCGGAAACGAAAATGGCACCGACGATCTAAGATAAAATTTTTCGAGTGTTCAAATTACAAATGTGAGACATAAACATTTCACTTTTGTTCGTAAGTTTCTCGGTTACTGTTGCAAATGCCGAAGTAGTTTTTCTTCTCCAATAAGTTCTAAATAGCGAGGATACAAAGAAAACGCAGGCGTAATTTTCGGTAATAACTGCAACGCTTTCTTCTTTGAACCGTTTGTGCGAATTTTACCTGTTATGAGTGCGATAGGTACACTAATTTGTCCGCCCCAAAACTGATGTGCAACGTCACCAGTTGTTTGAACGATCAAATCAGGTTTTGTCGGTGACTTTCCTTGAATGACTGAAAAATTTTCACCCTCTTTTACATTCCTCGCATCAATGGTTACAATGACATCTGGATCCGTAATCCGAAATTCAAATACCATATTAATATTGCGAATTCTTCTGCCAATTGCGTTAATTTTATCGACTTCATCGCCATCCTCATAATACGCCGGATGATTCCCCCACCATTGACGTAAATCTTCAATCGATCGCGGTCGTGATGGTACTTTCATAAACTCACCAATCACATTATACGCATGCTCTGCATTCCGAAATACTGGCATGTTTAACATCTCCTTTTCACTGGTCTTTATAAACTATTGAAAGCCAAGGAAACTTGCAACCCCTATTTTTAACGGGTAAATATAAATGGATCCGACAAACATACAAAAAAAACTGAAATATTGAGCAATTTAGTCACACAAAAATTTTTTATATCGAAAAAAGTACAAGCTTCTAGAATTTCGATTTAAAAAAGCAAACAAATTTAAAACAAAATGAAAATCACTATTGCTTTTTCAAGAACGTAACGACTAATATAGGAAGTTTCGATGTTATAGTGTCATGGCAACATTGTTGTCTGGTCGATTTCGATGATAACAAGGAGAAATGGGCGAATGAATGGTGAAAAATATGCTGGGTGAGATTGAGATGAAATGACTTCTTCATTAGTTTATAAAATTTAAAAATGAAGATTCCTAAGAAGCAAAGTTGCCAAGAGAAATGCTGACTAGGAGAAAGATTCATTGACCACTCTATGACGTTGAAAAGGGAATTTTTGCAATCATCGCTAAAAACTCCAGTTATCGATCGTGGTAAAGACAAAAAATCAGCACCATTTTAAAACACGGGATTCATAAAAAGAAAAAAGGTTAACACGCTTTACTCCTACATGTTAACCATCTCTTTATTTTTAACATTCACATACTTCTCTAGCCCTCGTTGCCGAATGGCTTTTGCTAACAATTCAATAAAATTCTTTTCTAATTTAAGTTTTATTGATTGTTCGTAGCTTTCAATTAGGTCTTGGTCGTTTAAATTCTCAAACAACCTTCCCCCCTCCTTTCAGTGATAACTTTATTGGACACCCCTTATGTCCAAACTTAAAAAGTTAATCCTAACTAAAAGTTTATATTTATATATGTAAGTCCCAAAAAAAGGGAAAGTTAGTTAGCTTTTTTAATGGCATTCCAAGCTACTATTCAATTACTAAAGTTATAGTTAAATAGAATGCACCTAAGTCTTGTCCACTTTACTTTAAGCCAAGAGTCGATTGATAAATTTGATATATACATTATTATATAAAAAGGAATTTAGTCTATTTTCATATGTCCTATTACCTACGAGGTTACCGAAAAATAATTTAAACACAACATTTTTAATTATAACGTTGAAAACGCAGATGTAAAGTCTTTCCATCCAATTGTAAAAAATTAGTTGATTATAACTAGCAATATAAATCCACAACAGACTTAAGTCATACTCATTTATATGAAACATTATACCTATATTTTCTTCAAAAAAATATGGAAACCGTGTTGTTTCGACGCATTTTTTAACTTTATTTTAAAAAAGAGGGCAATAAGATAGAATATTTGAAATTCTTACTGTATATTACAAATTTTTACTATATTGGCCTTTTGTGCCAATTATAGTGCAATAGAAATATTTTGTCGATAGCTATTTTAAATTTTTTAAAAGATCTTCGTATTTTTGTATGAAAATACAAAAATCTTGAAAAAACAATACGGGAAAATATTTGGATGGCGGGATGTTAGAAGGTGCGTGTAAAGTTGAATTCATATGGAAGATATGCTGACACTTGAAAAAAGTAATGCGTGAAACTGATCAGTATTTTTCAAGGTAAAAATGAAGATGAAACTATGTTCGTATCAACTTTCAAATAGGTTCTGTTTCACTATACCGAAAACTGAGATGGTACCAAAACGTCAAATTAATTATAGCATGAGTTTCAATAACTACATTTCTAATATATTTATCCAAGTTATCAGAAAGCCCATATACATCAAGGTTTAGGTCAATGTTCAAATGGTGTGCTATTGTGTAAATAACAACAAGGAATGCTTCATTATTTTTAACGTATGGGTTTTCTTTTACTGAGAAATCATCGTTATCCACAGTGTTTAATATATACATTTTTACTTTATTAAATAAAGTGTCTTCACAATAAAAAGGGACACTACTGATTACTTTTCTTTTAATATTTTCAATTGAGACCTCGTTTACAACCTTTCCATCATATAGAAAGTTTCTATTGCCAATTAATTCATTTTGTTTAGTAACAATTATAAAATGTGTTCCTTCAACTGCTAATTGATTAATTATCCCTATTAATTCATTGTATGAACTTGCTTCAGCATATAATTCAGGTAATTCAATAATTACTAGCCTTATCTTATCGATCACTTTAACCGAATTGACTATCACGTTATTTCATTAAACAATACCTTCATGCTCTCCACACATTATCAATATCCAAAAAAGTGATACAACAAATCATTTTTAATTGATGCTTACCTTATAGACGTAAGTTTAGTTAAAATGTAACATAGCCAATATAAGATATGATTACTGGTTATACTATTTTTTTAAAGGAGGTCACTATGCTCTCTTCTACATTCACAAAAAAACTAAACATTTCATACCCCATCATCCAAGCTCCGATGGCTGGTGGGATTACGACGCCTGAACTTGTTGCTGCGGTATCAAACGCTGGTGGACTCGGTTCGATTGGGTCAGGGTATATGACGCCAGATGCACTCTGCGAAGTCATTCAAAAGACGAAGGATCGGACTGACCAGCCTTTTTCAGTTAATTTATTTGTTCCATCGGATGACGAAGTGACGTATTCACGAGAAGAACTTAAAGAGGCTGCTCAATTGCTACACCCTTTCTATACTGAACTTGACATAGAGATTCAAGAACTGCCCACTGACTTTGAAGAGCCTTTTGAAGAGTTGATTGATGTTGTGATTGATGAAGGAGTTCCTATTGTTAGTTTTACATTTGGTATCCCTAGTGAAGAAACGGTTTCGAGGCTAAAACGAGCTGGTGCCTTTGTCATTGGTACAGCGACGACAGTCAATGAAGCGATCCATTTGGAAAAAGCGGGGATGGACGCGATTGTAGCTCAAGGAAGCGAAGCGGGCGGTCATCGCGGTACATTTTCAACGTCATATGAACAGGCAATGGTCGGCACAATGGCACTCGTTCCCCAAGTTGTCGACCATGTGACAGTTCCGATCATTGCCGCTGGCGGGATTATGGATGCGAGAGGCGTTCTTGCCGCCGAAGTTCTTGGAGCATCTGCGGTCCAGCTTGGCACTGCCTTTCTTACATGCGAAGAAAGTGGTACGAATCCAATTCACCAAAAAACAATTTTGGAAAGTTTTGAAGATAGTACAGTTGTGACAAATGTATTCTCGGGTAAGCCTGCACGTGGGATTCATAACTATTTTATCGAACAAATGAATGATTATGAAGACGCGATTCCTGCGTATCCTTTTCAAAATACATTGACACGTGCGCTTCGAAAAGAAGCTGGAAAGCAGCAAAATATTCAATTTATGTCGCTTTGGGCGGGTCAAGGTGCACGCCTAAGTAAAAAAACGAAAGCTGTCGATCTCATCAATTGGATTGTGCGAGAATATGAAAAGCTCGTTGCAAAAAAATAACCCTTTCTAATATACTTTTTATGTTAAAAATACATTTTTTTAAAAACGATGGGAAATATAATACTGAACAACATTTTTCTTAGAAAGGATGACAACAATGGATAGAGACTTTACAAATAAGGACGAAAGCATCGAATTGGAGCGCATTGAGAAAAAAATGGATGCAATGAGCCCTGAGAAGAAAGACGACATTCTTGATAATTTTAACCGCTTTAGATCGTATTTAAAAGATAAAGTTGATATGGGCGAAAGAATGGGAATGGATGAGCATCAGCTTGCTTCTGCAGCTGAAAAAGTCGCTAATTATTTAGCTCGCAATGAAGAGCCACAAAACCGTGAACAACACCTTTTAAAAGAAATGTGGCTTGTTGCGGATGATGATGAACGTCATAAACTTGCCCATATACTTGTGAGAATGGTTGACCAATCCAAAGGAACACATTAATTGATACAGGCAGAGCGAATATCATGCTCTGCCTTTTTTATGTAAGAAACGGTTTCAATACACAAAGTTAGATTTTGCTCGCCTCCAATAATGATTCCGATGTCGCTCCAATTCTTTCATATGTAGCATGTAACTCTTGCATACTTGCGTTATGTTCTTCAGTAAAAGTTGCAATTGTTTGAGTTGATTCGTTCATCATCTCAATTGCTTCTTGAATCACTTGGAGTTGTTTTTCGATTTCAAGGACGCGATCGTTACTATTTTCGGCTAAGTTACGAATTTCTTTCGCGACGACATTGAAACCTTTTCCCTGCTCCCCCGAGCGTGCTGCTTCAATCGAAGCATTTAAACCGAGAATGCTGGACTGTTTCGCAATTCCTCTAACAAGACCTAAAATTGAATAAATGTTTTCGATTTCAGCTTTCATTTTTTCCGATTGCGCTGAAAGCTCTTGAAGCCGAACAGCGATATCATTTGAAGCCGAGAGCATTTCTTCTGATGTTGCTGACATTTGCCGGACCGATGTCCCTAGTTCATTAGCTCCGTTACGAAGCATATCAACTTTTTCAATAGAAGTAACTGCACTGATCACTCCAACTACCTCGTCACCGTCAAAAATCGGTTGAGCCGTTGCGATATACGGGATACCGAGTACTTCTGCTCCAACTTCCCTCTTCATGAACTTTCCCGTTCGCAAAACTGTGTACGATAAAATTCCTTTTAGCTCTTCCATCGAAGTGCCAACTTCAATGTTCAAATCAATCGTCTTTCCTGGTAATGCGTGTTCAACTTTCTCTTGGCTATACAGATAAAGGCAAGTATCTTCATGAAACGTTTTCTGAAAGTCTGCCATTGCATCTTTGATAAGTTTTAACTTTGGATGCAATCTTTTCACCCCCATGTTTATCTCTTATTCTAGTATAATATACAATTTTCGGAAAAATTAGTTCCTTTTTGCTATATTTTCAATATGATTGTCAAAAGATGAAGAGTTTGTGATACTAAGAAAAGTGGCTACTGTTTATAGTGAGGGATCACAATGACATACGTACAACTTTTTATTGCTTTTTTTCGGTCAGGCATTCTCGGGTATGGCGGTGGGCCAGCTGCAATACCACTCGTTTACCGAGAAGTTGTTGACACGTATAAATGGATGAATGATACAGAATTTAGTGACGTGCTCGCACTTGCGAATACATTGCCTGGACCAATTAACACAAAAATGGCTGGCTATATTGGCTATCGTGTCGCTGGTTGGCTTGGGATGCTTGTTGCGGTGTTTGCCACCGTTATTCCGACAGTCGTTCTCATGGTTGTCTTACTTGTTTCCCTTTCATCTTTTAAAAATATAGATATCGTTGAAGGAATGACAAAAGGAGTTGTGCCCGTCGTTGGTGTATTGATGGGCGTCTTAACGTGGGGATTCATTACTCAATCGACCAAAAAGCTTGGTCTGATCGCGGCTAGTCTCATGATTGGAGCGAGTCTTCTCCTTCTAGAATTTTTCGGGTTACATCCCGGATTTTTAATCATTGCCTTATTACTATTCGCACTATTGAAAAAAGATAAAAAAGAAGATTCTAGCGATGATCCAACGAAAGAAAAAGGAGTTCAATCTCGATGATTTATTGGCACATTTTTCTCGCATTTTTTATTCCAGGTATTCTTGGATACGGAGGCGGACCCGCATCAATCCCATTAATTGAACAAGAAGTTGTCGGTCGTTACGCTTGGTTAACGACAAAAGAATTTGGGGAAGTTCTAGCCATTGGTAATGCCTTACCTGGTCCGATAGCAACGAAAATGGCTGGCTATATTGGCTATGAAGTGGCGGGGATACCTGGTGCGTTCGTCGCTCTTTTTGCTACGGTTGCGCCATCCTTGCTCCTCATGATTTTTCTACTCGGAATTTTATATAAATTTAAAGATTCGCCGAAAGTGCAACGAATGACGGCTTACGTTCGACCTGTTATCGCTGTATTACTTGGTGTATTGACGTATCAGTTCTTTTCGCAATCCGTCATTGAATCTGGTGTTTGGCATTCACTATTTTTGATTGCTGCGAGTTACTATTTGCTTGAAAAACGAAAAATTCACCCTGCGTTTGTTATCAGTGGTAGTCTTGTCTATGGAGCAATCTTTTTATCATAATAAAAAACTCCGCTATATCTGGCGGAGTTTATTTTTGGTTATCGTAGATTTCCATTATTTTCTTAACTGCAGCTGCTGGTGATAATTCAGCATGAAGAACATTGGAACGAATGTGAGGCAATTGTTTTTTCACTGCTTCATTTTCGAAAAAACGACGCTTTAATTCATCTTCTATCATCCAGTCCACCCACTCTAGTAGTTGTTCTTTCCGTCTTCGTTCAAACACACCTGAATCTTTCGTCACTTCTTCAAATTTTAAAATGACATCCCAAATGCCACGAATATTGTCACCTGTCATTGCTGAACACGTGAATGCTTTCGGTTTCCAGCCTTCCGTCGGCGATTGCAAAAAATATAAAATACGATTATATTCGGCTCGCGCCTGCAATGCTCGCTGCTTGTTGTCACCATCGGCCTTGTTAATAAAAATAGAATCAGCTAGCTCCATGACACCTTTTTTCATTCCTTGAAGCTCATCGCCTGCACCAGTAAGTGCAATAACGAGAAAGAAATCAACCATTGAGCGAACAGTGACTTCGTTCTGTCCGGTTCCGACAGTTTCAATAATGATGACATCAAAGCCAGCCGCTTCGCAAATGAGCATCGTTTCACGCGTTTTTCGAGTCACTCCGCCGAGCGTACCACCTGAAGGAGACGGTCTGACGAAAGCTTTTGGATTGCGTGCAAGCTTCTCCATTCGTGTTTTATCACCGAGGATGCTCCCACCTGTTACAGTTGAGCTAGGGTCTATCGCGAGAACGGCAACCTGATGCCCATCATCGCAAAGCATCGATCCAAACGCTTCAATGAGTGTGCTCTTTCCCGCTCCAGGAACACCTGTTATTCCAATGCGTATGGAGTTACCTGTGTGTGGCAATAACTTTTTTAATACTAGTTCTGCAAGCTCACGATGTTTTTTTGCATTGCTTTCGATAAGCGTTATTGTACGGGCTACCATCACACGATCACGAGAGAGCACTCCTTCTACGTAGTCATCAACGGTGAACGGTCTATGTCTTTTTTTCTTTGTCATATTGTTTCGCTCAATCTTTCTTCAATTTTTTCAAGCACTTTTTGAGCCGCTACAGGAATGACTGTGCCTGGTCCGAAAATTTCACATGCACCATGTTCTTTTAGAAATTCATAGTCTTGAGGCGGGATGACTCCTCCGCAAAAGACAAGAATATCTTCTCGTCCGAGCTTTTCAAGTTCAGCGACAAGCTTCGGAAGCAATGTTTTATGTCCGGCCGCAAGACTGCTCATCCCAATCGCATGGACATCATTTTCAACCGCTTGCAACGCTGTTTCTTCAGGTGTTTGAAAAAGTGGACCGATATCGACATCAAAACCGAGGTCGGCAAACGCAGTTCCAATAACTTTTGCTCCACGATCGTGTCCATCTTGCCCCATTTTTGCAATCATAATCCGTGGACGTCTGCCTTCTTCTTCGAAAAATTCATCAGACATCCGTTTCACCCGTTCCACTTCTTCTTCAACTCCAAATTCAGAACTATACACACCGCTAATTGCTCGTATCGTCGCCCGATGGCGTCCGACGACCTTTTCATACGCATCGGAAATTTCACCGAGACTTGCCCGTGCACGTGCGGCATCAACTGCGAGAGTAAGTAAATTGCCTTCGCCAGTTTCGGCCGCTTTCGTAATGGCTTGCAATGCCGCTTGGACCTGTGTCTCATCTCGTTCAGCACGCAACTTTTTCAAACGTTCTTTTTGCGCTTCAAGAACAGCTGTGTTGTCAACTTCTAGAATGTCGAGTTCTTCTTCCGTTTCCGGACGATATTTGTTTACACCGATAATCGCTTCTTTTCGAGAGTCAATCAGTGCTTGTCTACGAGCGGCAGCTTCTTCGATCCGCATTTTCGGCAAGCCTGTTTCGATCGCCTTTGCCATACCGCCAAGCTCATCAATTTCTTTTATATGTCCCCAAGCTTTTCTGACGAGTTCTGCTGTTAATCGCTCAACGTAATATGACCCGCCCCACGGATCGAGCACGTTCGTAATTCCTGTTTCTTCTTGTAAATGAAGCTGTGTATTACGTGCAATACGCGCTGAAAAATCTGTAGGTAAGGCAATTGCTTCATCAAGTGCATTCGTGTGCAGTGATTGAGTATGCCCAAGGGTGGCTGCAAGTGCTTCAATCGCGGTTCTCGTCACGTTGTTAAACGGATCTTGTGCTGTTAAACTCCAGCCAGATGTTTGGCTATGTGTACGAAGTGCCATTGACTTTTCATTTTTCGGATTGAACTGCTTCATCAGCTTTGCCCAGATGAGTCGTGCAGCACGCATTTTTGCGACTTCCATAAAATAGTTCATCCCGACCGCCCAGAAGAACGAAAGTCTCGGAGCGAATTTGTCAATATCAAGCCCTGCCTCTAGTCCCGTTCGTACATATTCAAGTCCGTCGGCAAGCGTGTAGCCAAGCTCTAAATCAGCAGTTGCCCCAGCTTCTTGCATATGGTAGCCTGAGATGCTAATCGAGTTAAACTTCGGCATATGCTCAGACGTGTACTTAAAAATGTCTGCAATAATCCGCATTGATGGGCCTGGTGGATAAATGTACGTATTCCGAACCATATATTCTTTTAAAATATCATTTTGAATCGTTCCTGACAGCTGATGTGGTTTCACACCTTGTTCCTCAGCTGCCACAATGTAAAACGCCATCACTGGTAGGACAGCGCCGTTCATCGTCATCGATACTGACATTTGATCAAGTGGGATGCCATCAAATAAAATTTTCATATCTAAAATCGAGTCAACTGCAACACCTGCTTTACCAACGTCTCCAACGACACGGGGATGATCAGAGTCATACCCACGATGTGTTGCCAAATCAAATGCAATTGAAAGTCCTTTTTGCCCTGCAGCTAAGTTACGGCGATAAAACGCATTGCTTTCTTCAGCCGTCGAAAAGCCAGCATATTGTCTTACTGTCCACGGTCTTGTTTTATACATGGCAGGATACGGTCCTCGAAAAAACGGAGGAATGCCTGCAACGTAATCAAGATGTTTCATACCTTCGATATCTTGCTTTGCGTAAACAGGGGCAACATCGATGCTTTCAAGCGTTTTAAAGAGAAGTTCATCTAGTGATTTTCCAGTTTCTTGTTTGGCAAGCTCACGCCATGTCTGGACATCACTCGGTTTCGTACGTACAGAATACGCGATTTTTGTAAAATCAGGCTTTGTCAATGTTCAGCACCCCTTTCTTTCTTTGCAATTGGACGAGAACGTCATATACGTTCGACTTAGCATGAATGGTATCAGCAAGCCCTGCTTGTTTGTATCGAGATAATTCTTCGTTTGATAGATTTCCTGCCACATACACCGTCGTTTTTTCCGATGCTAATTTTTCTAACAATACAGGAACAGCTTCTCGGTATATGTCATCTTTTGAACAAATGACAATCGTACCTGCTCGAGATTCCCTTGCTGCTACCACAACCTCTTCTATTGTTGCGAAACCATTGTTTGAAACGACTTCAAATCCGCCAACTTCAAAAAAACTACTCGCGAAATCTGCACGTGGTTTGTAGTCCGCAATCGGTCCGACATTCGCAAGAAATACTTTTTCACGCTTTCCCGTTTTTTCAAGATGACGTTCCATTGCAAGCCGCAGCTGTTCAAACGGCTCTGCTCCCCGTTTTTGCGGAATGCTTTCGATTGTCGTTGAAGTTTGTTCAAGCTGCAATGCGTGAAGAATATCGACGATTGTCGTACCGTCGCTAGCTGCTTCAATGGCATTATCAAAAATCGTTTTTCCTGTTACATCAAGCGACAGAGCACGCTTCTTACTCTGTTTTTGTTCAATTTTCTCTCCTTGCTGTTCGCTTTCGATTTGGACAACTTCAAATGGATTTGCATATTTATTAGTACCGACAAACACGTCTTTACGATGTTTAATATTTTTATCGCGTTTCGCTGCTATTTCCGCTATTTTTGCTTGAGGAAACCCTAATCGAAGAGCCGCAAACATCCCACCTTTTTCCTCAACGTGTTGAAACAGTTCCCATGACTTTTTCGCAATTTCATCAGTTAGTGCTTCGACATACCATGAGCCGCCAGCTGGATCATTCACTTTTCCGAGATGCGCTTCCTCCTGTAAAATAATTTGCGTATTTCTCGCAACTCTTCGTGAAAAGTCAGTCGGCATTTGTGTCAGTTCATCGAATGGTGCGATGTGCATACTGTCAACACCACCGACTGCACCCGCAAATGCTTCGATTGCCCCTCGTAAAATGTTTACGTGCGGATCATAGATCGTTTTATTCCATTTCGACGTTTCAGCATGAATAAACATTCGTTGCGCTTTGTCGTTACCGCCAAACGCTTTCACGATATTTGCCCAAAGCATGCGAGCTGCACGAAACTTAGCAATTTCCATAAAAACATTCGAGCCGATTGAAAACGAAAATGTCATTCGGCAAGCCACTTCATTTATCGTCAGTCCACGCTTCAGCATATTTTCAACGTATTCAACCGCTGTGGCCAGTGAAAATGCGAGCTCTTCAACAGCACTTCCGCCACCGTTATGGTATGGTTGGCCTTGTACAAGAAGCGTAGATAATTGCGGAATATGGTGCACCGCCCATTCAGTAGTAATAGCGAGCGTATCATAAATCGATGTGAGCGAATAAGGGAGTGAGCCATTTTCGACGAGTAACCCGAGCGGATCAGCTGCTACTGTTCCTTTAACATCGCCAAGAAACACTCGTTTCTCTTTCAAATGAGCTGCAAATGATGCGAGAAATGGGAGTGATATCGCATGTGTAGAAACATACACTGGAAAGTGCTCAAGATTAATATTTTCAAAGAGAATATTTAAGTCTTCGATGTCTTGAACGACTACCCCTTTTTGTTCATTTACCATCGTCGTGTCATGGAGTACAAAATGGACACTCGTTTGCCCATGTTCAAGATCATGTTGTATCGCTTCATTCGCTTTTTTAGGTTGCTGATAAGCGATCTTTTGATTTACAATCCATGGCTCATCTTGATTGCGAACCGACGTCGTGCCACGCTGAAACGGAAAAAAGCCAGGAAGTGAATCAATATACAGCAACGGTTCGAGCACTTCTTTTTGATACATCGGTTGCAATGTAATGCCTTCATATGTTTTCGTTAAAAGCTTTTCAAACGATGCACCTTTTAACGATTTTTCAGTGATGTTTTTCCATTCTTCATACGTAGGAACTGGAAATTCATTAATTTCATTTAACACTTCTTGTAACGTTTTTTCGCTCATCTTGTCGCGCTCCCTTGTCGATGAAGACATAGGAAACACTTCACTCCTTTCATGTTTGAGTTGTTAGAAAAAACCGTGAGTAGGCTTGCTTTTGTTTCGCTTCGTCAGTAAGCGACGCGTGCATAATCAAATCTGCAAAAATTGCAGCAATCTCTTCGAGTGAATATGTTCCATCTGTTTTATACCATCGGTACGTCCAGTTAATCATACCGAATATCGCCATTGACATAATTTCAACGGGCACTTCTTTACGAAACTCCCCAATATTAATCCCTTCTTGTACGACAGAAAACATAATTTCTTTGTAACGGTCACGTTTTTTTTCAACTTTCTCAGTAAATTCAGCTGCTAAATAAAGGCTTTCTTGATAAAATACCGTCACATGTGCACGATATTTCTCAAACATCATAACGAATGATTTTACAATTTCATAAAGACGCTCCGCCGGTGTATTCCACTTTTCGTAGGCTTCTTCAGCTTTGTCTAAAACATATGTAATAAAATAATCATGAATCGTGAAAAGCAACTCATCTTTCGATTTAAAGTTGTGGTAAAAACCACCTTTCGACGTCCCGCTCTCTTGAACAATTTTGTCCACAGTTACTTTATTGTAACCATACATTTCAAATAACTTGAGAGCGGTATCAGTAATTTTTTCTTTCGTAGACTTCGACCCATTCATCGCTTTCCTCCGTAACGTTTGTCGATCCCCCCTCTAGTGTGCAGACCGACCAGTCTGTCTTTATTTAAATTGTATGAATTTTTCAAGGGATTTGCAAGGAAAAAAGGCTTGCCATCGTCGCTAAAAAACGACAGCAAGCCATGTAAGCAGTCTTACTAGTTGTTGCAAGTGCTGAAAATGCTCCACAGTAAAAATCTATCTTACTAGAAGGAGAAAGTTTGTTAAACTTATATTAAATCAATTTCCAATTTTCGCCAACAATTATTCGGAAAATTTTTATTGTTTGTGATTGTCAGTTGAATAGTGTTTCTAGCATAGGCACACTAAAACGGAATATCATTTAAACGCAATGAGTCTGTTTGCAGCCGACTGCTTTTTAAAAATAGAAGTATTATGAGGTTTCTAATAGGAAGACTAAAGTAAAATCTTCAACGTTCAAAGTAGAGTTTGTTATAAGGCACTGCCGAACAATAAGCAAATCTCTTTGGAGTTTAAAATGAATTCGTTTAGTTTCTCCAAAACGTTGAACAGTTCGCCTTGTCCTGTATGTTAAACGTAATCATTTTCTCTAATAACGAGAAATTAACTGGTTGTTCCCAAGGAATTCGTACTAACTGCTTCGTATGATCATACCCAGTCTCTACAATGTCATTCGTAAACTGATTAATGCCTTCTTTCTCAGGAGCAACAGCTAAATGATGTTTGGCGATACTGAAGCCAATAATATATGTGCCGTGATCGGTAAACATCGGTTGGTTCCACGCAATCTTTGGTTCTAAGTTAGGAAATTGTTTCCCTACCCAAGCCAACACTTCTTCCATTCGCTCTCGGTGGGTGGGGGTATCGATCTTAGCTAAATATTCTTGAAAAACTTCCATATTATCTCCTCCTTCAATAAAGTCGTACTGTCAAAAGTTTTTTAATGAAAAATTGTAAAACCCTTGGTATTCATGAACTTAAGGGTAAAAAGTGTTCTTCCCCCCCCTTTATGAGAGGAGATTAACATCATTTTCCCGCTGAGGCTTTACATTGAGTGACGAGAATGATAGGCTATAAAGCCTTACGCAACAAGAATTGCTGCGTCTTTACGTAAAGAGTCATGCTCGTGGAGGCTCAATGTCAAGCCTTCAATTTTCGGAGAGTTTTCATAAATCTTTTGACGTTACCAATAAAGTTCCTGTTTTTTTTAAGATTCATGACTTGTTAGGGCAAGCGTTTTCGTTGTTTGCTAGCAAGACCTTGTACTCGCTTAATTCTTTTTGAAAAATGACAAACTTACTTGGGATCGCTTGCATTTTTGCCAACCGCGGAAACAACGCCTCAAGCGATTCTGTGTAAATCGGCTTATAGCCAATACGTGTGTACCAATTTTTCAACATCGTTTTAGCTGGGTGGGATCCTTCCTTAGGGACTAACAATTCAAGTTGCATTTTGCGAAGGTGTTCCTTTTGACATTTCTGTTCAGCATAGCGAACTAACTCTCGTCCAATACCTTCGCCCTGAGTGTTTTTGTCCACTGCTAGTAGTCCAAATTCTCCGATTTCTTGGTCAACCCGACGAACTCGAATACAACCAACAATTTGACCCATTAATCGAGCAACAGCAATCTCTCCTTTGCTCGTATACCCTCTTATTTCCTCTATAGTCGTACGATCTACACCTGGTAGCCAAAAATCTCCTTCTGATACAGCGTACACACGGTTAACGATGTTTGTAATGCGTTCCATATCCGCATTATTCATGCTGGCGTTACGAGGTAACATCTTTATTTCTAATGACGGGTTAATAAGCGGTTCCTCCTTCTACTGTTCAACGTATCAAAAGTTCACAAGCGATATGTGCCCATTTAACGATTGAATAAATTATATCGCCTTAAAGCTTTGAAATCTAGAGTGATATGCCTAACCATGATTACTTATTCAACACAGTGAAATCTATAATTTTACACCCTTTTCCTACAATGTGATTCCTAAAAAAGTGGTTTTTCTCTTCTTATGAAATGCTTGCTTTTCCCTTTTTGCGTAATCCATTTTTATTTTTAACGACATTTAATGAATGAGAAAGGAAGGATGTGATCAACGATTTTATTTATTATTGCGGGCTTGGCCGAAGTCGGCGGGAGTTATCTTATCTGGTTATGGCTACAGAAGGCAAGTCTTTCCATTTGGGTTTAAGTGGTGGTTTTGCTCTTTTTCTACGGTGTTATCGCTACATTCCAAGCATTAGTATATGCAGCTTCGGTGGGGTCTGTATCGTAATTTCAGTTTTTTGGGATAGGGTATTGATAAGAAAACACCAGTTTAGTTGGTGTATTCGTTATATTGTTCGCACCTCGACATTAAATAGATACATATCTAACACGATTTTCGTAATATAATGTGTCAAATGTTGTTCAATGGACAAACCTAAAATTGATGAACATATTTTCAAATGACACTTTTACTAAATACGGATCCGTGGTGTTGCTTCCCATTCAAAATGACATCACAGTTGTGAAGTTTCGGTGCATCTGTTCTAATCAACTGATTAGCAAAACTTATGAATGATCTGGACATTAACTTCCTCAATGGGAAACTGCTGACATTAGCATGAGCCCTTTAGACACAGATCAAAAGTAGAGCGAACGTTTCCGGGGCTCTTGCATATCTCGCATTGAACTATAAACAGTCTAGCGTTCTCTTCGATGTATTTAATCAACTCCTTATCTGCTTTCGGTTGTGTTTGCATTTCACTGGGAATCCGACGCTCACCATTTCAATAACAATGTAAATCACTAAACAAGTGATAATCTGAAATCTAACTTTGTCTTCGTTTTACCCATGACAGTAATGCTATTTCGTCCACATAAATAGAATAATAAAACAAATTACTCCCATTATGTAGCTAAATGATGTAAAATCGAACGAGAGAAGGTCTGGGATTGTTTTGTCAGAAAGGTGAGGCTGTCATGAATACTCAAGCATCACAGTTAACAACAGCGAGTGATAAAATATGGACCCGTGATTTCGTATTCGTTTGCTTTGCAAACTTTTTTATTTTTTTAGGCTTTCAAATGACGTTGCCGACGATACCACTGTTCGTTGAATATTTAGGCGGGAACGATCGATTAATCGGAATTGTTGTTGGTATTTTTACATTTTCGGCCCTTCTTATCCGCCCTTGGGCTGGGCACGCCCTTGAAACGAAAGGTCGGCGGTTTATATATTTACTCGGTCTTGCCATTTTTGTTATTTCTGTCGGATCCTATATGTTCGTTGCAAGTCTTTTTTTTCTGTTTGCAATGCGTATTATACAAGGAGCTGGTTGGGGTCTGTCAACGACTGCAGGTGGTACTGTCGCGACGGACTTAATTCCTCCGAAACGCCGGGGAGAAGGAATGGGCTATTTCGGTTTATCAGGAAACATTGCGATGGCATTTGGACCAGCGTTAGGTCTTGCGCTCGTTCCGATTGTAAATTTTCATATTTTGTTCCTCATTTGTGCAACTTTAGGTGCTGCTGCTCTCTTGCTCGGTTCCTTTATCAGATATAAGCCAGTTAAAGCGAACGTCGCCCAAATTCCCAAAAAAAAATGGGATTTTTATGAAAAGTCCGCATTGAAACCGGCAATTTTACTTTTTTTTATAACAGTAACGTTTGGTGGAATCGCAACATTCCTTCCACTTTACGCCCTGGAAGTTGGAATTAATGGGATTGAGTGGTATTTCTTTTTCTTTGCCATAGCAGTTATGTTTTCTAGAACATTTGGTGGACGACTGTATGATCGAAGAGGCATTCGTGTCATTTTTATTCCTAGTGCGCTTTCGATTATTTTAGGTATGTTATTGCTTACATTTCTCGCTCATGAATGGATGCTTATTTCGGCGGCAATTTTTTACGGTTTAGGATTTGGCATGATCCAGCCCGCTCTGCAAGCATGGGCAGTGAACAAAGCCCCTTCCGATCGAAAAGGGATGGCAAATGCAACATTTTTCTCATTTTTTGATCTCGGAGTGGGTCTCGGTGCAATGCTGTTCGGTTTTATCCCTAATTTTTTCGGGTACGGCGGTATTTATGCTATGGCGGCACTATCTGTCAGTACGTCAATCATTTTGTACATCCTGTTCATGAAAAAAGAACCTGAACACGTTTAAAAAAGAAGCTACGATTTGTGTAGCGTTTTCGTTGGCAAAAAACAGCTTGTCAATAGATATGCAAATAAGTATTAGGCAATTATGTTAGAGAGATTAGGGGGACGGACTCAGGCATAGAATGCTGCGCTTTAAAAGCAAAAAAAAGACATCACGATTTTTTAGTGATGTACTTAAAAAGAATAAATTTCCTTATCTCATCTTTATTCAATATAGTTTGTCCACTGTTCAACTCCGTTTTTTCGACTGATGAAGATTTAGTTAGCCATTGCAAACAGTAAAGCTACGATAGACACAATGATGAAAATTAGTAGTAACCAGAACATGTAATAAGGGGGTTTTTCGTTCATTCTTCCTCCTCCTCATGAATCTGTTTACTATACATATATTCATCACTTTCGTTCATCATGTTTATTTAAGCTCGATTGGGTTTCAACCAAGTTTTAAATGTTAAGTAAAATACAAAACATAACATGACTAGTGCAAACAACCATTTTGAACTGACGACTCCATGAACGATAAGAAAAATAAAATAAGCTGGAGCCGTGAATATCAATAAAATTTGCTTTTTCACGCTCTTTAAATCGGCTCGATCACGCGCTACGATTTCAATAAAAGGGGACCGTTCAAATTGCTCCCACTCCCCTTTCACCATTTGATAAAAGAGAAGTAAGATCATGATCAGAACAATCATATTCCATCCGCCAGGAAATAAGATTAATGCCACAATTGAAAAACCTAAAAAACGAACATATGAAAAAATATGTTGCGGCTTTCTTAACCACGCTTTAATATAGTGCTCGATGGCAACATGATGAAAGCTTCGCTGCTTAAACCACTGATTAGATTTCCGAAAGATCCATGGTTTCCTGCGTTGTTTAATCTTGCGCCTTTCGATCGCACCAGATTGTAAGAGCATTAAACTTGCCACAAAATATTTAGAATCTATTTCCCGTTCCAATTCTTCATGAAAATGCCCAATAACACATATTTTCAAGCGACTAAGGAAAATAACAAACGCTACCAATACAAGAACGATTATAAAAGAAACGGTTGATTTTAAATCATCAACACTTAATATAAACACACGATTACAGAGTAAAAAAATTGAAGTTAACAATAAAAAACGAATGAATCTTCTTGACACGAAGAAAAATAAAGATTGCTTTATGAGTAAAAACACCGCTTTCCAAAGAGAAAGCAAAATAAACATCCGAATTAGTTCATGAATAGCATGCTGTTGCTTCACTAAATATGGTAAAAAAACAGCTAGAATAAAAGCTACGGCAACCGTTGATTTAACTAAAGAATAGCCGATTCCGAACGACCGTAGCGTAAGATAAACAGAACGCTTCTGCAGTAAAAATAATTGATCGGCTTCTTCGATAAATAAGCGAATGCTCCCCATCCATGCCAAAACGTAAAACATAAATAAAAAGCTAGTAAACGACAGATCATCCATCCAAATCGGCGTTTCGACCCACCAGGAACGATAAACGGCGACTGCAACGATAACAGCTGGAATAAGCAAATAAACGAAAACGGTCCAATCAATGCCAAGCCGCCAAGATTTCACTTGAAAGCGAAAGTTTTGTAAAAAGCGTTGCAAAAATAATTTTGCTGCCGTCATGATTCAACAGCCTCCAACAGTCGATCGAAGCAATCTAACAGCGACCCATTTGGAAGCTGACTTCGTTCACGCAAGTGGGCCAACGTCCCTTGCGCAATGAGCGTACCCCCAGAGACTAACAGGATCCGATCACAAATCTTTTCGGCTGTATCGAGAACGTGCGTTGACATGAATATTGCTGCACCACGCTCTTTTTCTTCTAAAATCATGTTTAGAAGCTCCTTCGTTGAACGCGGATCAAGTCCGATAAACGGTTCATCGATAATATACAGTTCTGGCTTAAGCAAAAATGCGAGCACGAGCATGACCTTTTGTCGCATTCCTTTTGAAAAGCCTGTCGGTAAATCATGTTTCACGTGGTCAAGCTGAAATCGGGTGAGAAGAGTGTTTGCTCGTGCTTCCCATTTTTCCAAATGAAACGCGGCTGTCGCAAACTCAAGATGCTCCCAAAGTGTCAACTCATCATAAAAAATTGGATGCTCTGGAATGTATGCATACCGAATATCATCGAGTGAAACCGTCCCTTCAAACTTTGGAAGTAAGCCCATCATTGCTCTCATCGTCGTACTTTTTCCTGCTCCGTTCGCTCCGATAAGACCAACTAGTTCACCTTGTCTCAATGTAAATTGTATGTCTTTAATCACTTCTGGATCGTCTAAGTAACCTGCGCTTTTAATCTTAATCGTTATGTTGTTCATCGTTGTCTATAAAACTCGCTTTCCGTTTTTCAATAAACGCTGAAATGCCTTCTTTACCTTCCTCTGAGCCTGCCCGTGTTGCAATGAGATCGGACTCTAATGCCATTTGTGATTCAAGTGTTTGTTCATCGCTATTGTATAGGAGTAGTTTAGCAGCTCCGTACGCGTGAACAGGCCCTTCGCATATTTGCGATGCAAGCTCGTTTAATTCTACTTCAAGGTGTTCATCGGAAACTACTTTTGTTGCGATCCCCCACTCGACTGCTTCCATTGCAGTGAGTACACGGTTTGTCAACGTTAATTCCAGCGCACGTTTTATTCCGACTAGCCGAGGAAGGAAGTAGCTTGATGAGCCATCTGGGGTTAAGCCAACATTCGTATAAGCCATCGTTAACTTCGCTGATTCCACCACGATAACGATGTCACCTATCATCGCTAAACTCATGCCAGCTCCGGCAGCGATTCCATTCACGCCTGTAATGACAGGTTTTTTCATACGAACAAATCGAGAAATAGCTTCATGCAGTGGAATAGTGACTCGTTTTAAATGCTTCGAAACATCTTCTTCACCTAATGCAAAGCTTTTTAAATCACCACCGAATGAAAACGTATTGTCTGTACCCGTAATCACAATGACACGAATAGTGTCATCTTGCTCACACGTCCAAGCGACATCCATTAATTCATTCGCCATGTGTAAATTTAGCGCAGGCCGAATGAGTCGAATCCATGCAACGCGGTCAACAATCTCAAAATTCAACGTTTTATATCCCAAACCTTTCCCCTCCTCTTTCCAAAAACAGATACCCTTTACATATGAAAATAGTTTAAAAATTTAATTCGATTATAGCACATTTATTATTTTAAAAATTCGGATTTTTCATTGTGATAAACCATTTCGTTAGTAGAAAACTAAGTGGCTAGCACTCTTCGAAAGTTACTTTGTCACTTAGCAATTCCTTTAGGTTGGACTTTCACCGACTAGCAATTAATGGCTTGCGAAGTACGCCACATACAAAAGACCCCCAACAACAATGTTGAGGGTCGGTTTTTGTACTCAAGATTAGGCAGGAGGAAAGGGAGATTAGAAAGCCCTGCCTGTACTTGAAGTTTTTAATTATTGAATACCATATTTAGCTTTTGCTTCAAGACGGCGGCGGTGTAGGATTGGCTCTGTATATCCGCTTGGTTGCTCTTTTCCTTCGAATACGAGATCTTTTGCGGCTTGGAATGCAACTGAGTCGTCGAAGTTAGGAGACATTGGACGATATAATGGATCGTCAGCGTTTTGTTTATCAACAACTTCAGCCATGCGCTTAAGCACATCTAATACTTGTTCTTCTGTGCAAACGCCGTGATAGAGCCAGTTTGCCATCAATTGGCTTGAAATCCGTAATGTAGCACGGTCTTCCATTAAGCCGACATCATTAATGTCAGGTACTTTCGAACAGCCTACACCGAGTTCAACCCAACGAACTACATAGCCAAGAAGTGTTTGTGCACTGTTCTCAAGCTCTTCATTAATTTCTTCAGGTGACCAGTTTGGATTTTCTGCAACTGGTACTTCCAATATGTCATCACGATAATCTTTAAGATTTTTCGCGATTTCTTCTTGGACTTCTCTTACGTCAACTTGGTGGTAATGAAGTGCGTGCAATGTTGCAGCAGTTGGTGAAGGTACCCAAGCTGTATTCCCACCTGCTTTCAGATGACCGATTTTTTGCTCAAGCATGTCAGCCATCTTATCAGGCATTGCCCACATTCCTTTACCGATTTGTGCGTGACCCTTTAAGCCTGTCTGAATCCCGACAGCCACGTTATTCTTCTCATAAGCATCTAGCCATGTCGATGACTTCATATCGCCTTTGCGAATCATCGGACCAGCTTCCATTGATGTATGAATTTCGTCACCAGTACGGTCTAAGAATCCAGTATTAATAAAGAAGATTCTTTCTTTTACTTCATTGATCGCATTTTTCAAGTTCAAGCTTGTGCGACGCTCTTCATCCATTACACCCATTTTAAGAGTGTTGCGTTTTAACTCAAGCATATCTTCAACGCGACCGAATAGTTCATTTGCGAACGCAACTTCTTCAGAACCGTGCATTTTCGGCTTAACGATATAAACAGAGCCGTGCTCAGAGTTTTTGAACTTCGAATTGCCGACAAGCTCGTGCTTTGCCATTAAGCTTGTGAACACACCGTCCATAATTCCTTCAGGAACTTCTTGTCCATCTCCGTATAAGATCGCGTTGTTTGTCATTAAGTGACCTACGTTACGAATGAGCATGAGGACGCGACCTTTAAGTGAAAATTCTTCACCGTTTGGAGCTTTGTACGTACGGTCATCGTTAATCGTACGAACAACTTTCTTTCCGTCTTTTACAAATGTTGACGAAAGATCGCCTTTGATTAAACCTAACCAGTTACGATAAACTGTAACTTTATCATAAGCATCAACTGCTGTTACAGAGTCTTCACAGTCCATAATTGTTGATGTTGCCGATTCGATATAAAGGTCTTTTACGCCTGCTTTATCATCTTTTCCGATAGAATGACTACGATCAATTTGAATTTCAACATGCAAGCCGTTGTTTTTCACTAAAATAGCTGTAGGCTCGTCTGCTTCACCTTGGTAACCAGCGAATTGAGCTTCATCTTTCAAGCCAACAGTTTCGCCATTTTCTAACGCTACTGCTAGTTTTCCATCAGCAACCGTATATTTTGTAGCATCTTTATGGGAGCCTGATGCAAGTGGAACGTGCTCATCGAGGAAGTTTTTCGCATAATCAATTACTTTGTTACCACGAACAGGATTGTAGGCGCCTTTTTTCTCAGCTCCGCCTTCTTCGCTAATTGCATCTGTTCCGTATAGGGCGTCATAGAGAGAACCCCAGCGAGCATTTGCAGCGTTCAAGGCATAGCGAGCGTTATCAATTGGAACGACAAGTTGTGGTCCTGCAAGTTCTTGAATTTCTTTGTCAAGACCTTCTGTCGTGATGTTGAAGTCTTCAACTTCAGGCTCAAGGTAACCAATTTCTTTTAAAAATGCCTTGTATTTTTCGAAATCGATTTGTTTATTTTCTTTATGCCATGCATCAATTTGTTTTTGGAGTTCCTCACGCTTCTCCAACAATGCTTTATTCTTCGGTGCTAGGTCTGCGATTAACTGATCGAGGTCAGCCCAAAACTTGTCCTGATCTAGACCTGTTTCCGGAAGTGCTTCAGAGTTAACAAAGTCGTAAAGAACTTTTGCTACTTGAAGATTACCAACTTTTACGTAATCAGCCACTCAAAATTCCTCCTTAGTAATATTGTTCTTTCTGTATCTATCCTATATTCTAATATAAGAAGACTATAAATAAAAATATTTGTTTTGCATGGGACTTATAACTTTAAGCTATAGCTCAAGTCGATATTTTTATTGTCTCTTAAGTCTCGTTGTAGAACGAAACTAAACAGTTTACCAATAGTGTTCAAAATCAACAATGTAAACAGTCTTTGTTTTTCGAAAGGGTGCTCATATGGATATTCGTCAACTCGAATACTTTATGGAAGTTGCGAAACAGTTAAATTTTACAAAAGCTGCTTCAACCTTGCACATCTCACAACCATCTTTAAGCAAAACGATTAAAAATATGGAAGATACGCTCGGTGTGCCTCTCTTCTATCGTTCGGCAAAGCAACTGGAATTAACCGACGCAGGAAAGGCACTTTTAACCAATGCTAAGACCGTCATCGATGCATTTAACAACTTAACTTCAGAACTGACGGATGTCGTCAATTTAAAAAAAGGGGAAGTCCGAATTGGCATCCCTCCTATCATTGGTGCAGCATTTTTCTCAACGATTATAAGTCAGTATATTGAATCATATCCAGGTATTCAAGTGACATTAACTGAGGTCGGGTCAAAAAAAATTAAAGATGGCGTCGATGAAGGAACGCTCGATATTGGATTAATTTGCAATTTGCCTATTCAAAAAGGGAGCTTCGAGACGATAAAGTTATTAAAGGACCCTTTAATGCTTATCGTTCATCATGAACATCAGTTAGCTTCAAAGCCGTTCATCACATTTAAAGAAATCGAAAGTGAACCTTTTATTCAATATCGGCATGATTTTTCATTACATGACAGCATTATGGAAGAATGTGCAAGACACGGCTTTTATCCACATATTGTATGTGAAAGTTCACAGAAAGATTTTATGATTGAAATGGTTGAAGCGAAATTAGGTGTCGCATTGCTTCCAAGCAAAATTTGCGCAAACATTATTAACGAAAACATTGTCTCCATCCCGATTGAAGATCACCCAGTCAACTTAGAACTGGGAATGATTTGGAAGAAAAATAAATATCTTCCATTTGCAGTTCGTGAATTTATCGAAATTTGTGAAAAACATCCGCTGTAATCACAAGCCGGATGTTCCATTACTCTTTTTATCATTCGTGTAGCTCTTCTATACTATGATAAGAGAATCACTTGCGGTGATGAATCGCAGCCGAAAAATTCGTAGTGTAAACACTTCTATGAAAACTATTCGAATATGGAAGATTTGACATTGAGCTTACACGAGCAAGAATTATTTCGTAAGGACGCAGCAGTTCTTGTTGAGCAAGACTTTTTAACCTGTCATGCTCGTCACTGAATGTAAGCCTCAGCAGGAATCTTCTCTCATATAAGGAGGGAACACTTTTCGTAAATTCATTAATACCAAAGATTTTCAGTTTTTATAAAAAATTTCAGGGGGTGTAATTATGCAACAAGAACCAATGACCATTGAAAATATCCGAAAAGAAGATTTGCTTCGCAAAAACAATTTGACGATGATTTTACTCGTCGTATCTGGAATTATCGGTATTGCAGTTAACGTTTTTCTCATCGCCGAATATATTTCTTCACTTATAATAGCTATTAGTGTCGTCGTTGGAATTTCGATTTCATTTTACTTGCAGAAAAACGATATAGCGGTACATATTGTTCCGTACATATTAAATGTCGCAACCTTCCTCTGTTTCTTTATTATTGTGATGTCAAATGCGTCTATCACGAGCGTCATGCTGCCATTTTTCATGTTGGCGATTGCATCGATTTCATCAAATCGAATTATTCTCGGAGTTTCTGCATTATTAACGGTAGTGATGCAATCATTCATAGTTTTTACTTTTGGTGACATGATCGGGCTTGAATCAAATAATATTGTTACCGTCTATTTATTAAGTATCCTTGTCATTATCGTTCTTTTTGCTCAACAACGCGTTTCTTCTGCTATGCAAGAACAGACTGAAGAAAGCCAAATCCAAATCGCCAAGCAATTTGACCAAAATAAAAAACAACAAGAGATGCTCAATACGAACACGCAAATTGTAAGCGAATACACTGGTCGACTTGCGAAACAAAGTGAAGAAAACTTGCATTCGTTAAGTGAAATGGACATCGCATTCCAAGAAGTATCCACGTCAATGCAAACATCAACAGAACGAATTACTGATATTAAAGAAACGATTGTAACGACATCACAAGCCATCCAAGAAATGTCAGAACTTTTAAATGATTTGAAAAACCAAGCCGAAGCGACAAGCGATTCATCTGAAAATGGTAGGACGAATGTCGAGCAACTCATTCGCCAAATGAAATACTTTAAAGAAATGATCGAAATGTCAGCAAACGAAATGACCGTGCTTGCGAATAAAATTAAAGAAACGACATCGTTTGCATACAACATTGAAGAAATCGCTTCGCAAACGAACTTGCTTGCATTGAACGCTTCAATTGAAGCAGCACGAGCCGGTGAACACGGAAAAGGATTTGCCGTCGTCGCAGATGAAGTGAAAAACTTATCAGAATTAACATCAAAAACCGCTGCACAAATCTCGAAAAATTTAATTGAAGTTAACGAAAGCACTGAATTCAACCATAAGCAAATGAGTGAAAATGCGAGCGTCATGCTAAAAAACATGGAAAAAACGGAAGAAACGAAACATGCATTTATGACGATTGATGAAGCGATCGAAATGCTACAAAAGCAAGTCGAACGGCTCACTGTTCAATCTGGAGAAGTCGAATCATCTAATGAATTTATTGAAAAATCAATTAACGACTTCGCTGCAGCGATTGAAGAAACGACAGCGACAATGGAAGAATTAACGGCAACTGTCAATGAAAACACGAACAACAACCGACAAGCTGTAGAAATGGTCAACCGGATTGATGGTGTCATCCAATCGATGGTGGAAAATTAATTGCTGAAAAAAACGAAACCGGGTCACTACCTTAATAATTAAGCTGGCTCGGTTTTGGATTATCGTTCGTTTTTTTCACGAGCGTCATCGCTACAAGCAATAACATGATGACGACTATTAAAATGCCAGATAAGAAAATCCAGCCCGCCGAAAAGCTTCCAGTTTTGTCAACGATCAAACCGAAAAGCGGTGGTCCAAGAATGACACCCCATGAACCGATCATAATGCTAAATCCACTTGCAGCACCAGATTGCTCTCGTGGCACGAGCTCCGTAGCTGCATTCATCCATACACCATTAAACCCTGCTATACAAAACCCGAAAATGAACGTAATGACAGCCATAACCCCAAACGAAGTTCCTGTCGGTAGTTGTGAAATAACGATTGAAATGAACCCTGCAAAAATCGAAATAAGCATAAGGATAATTAAGCGCCTGCCGTTAAAAATACGATCACTAATCACACCCCAACCGACGCGACCGAACGAACCGCCAATTTCTGAAATGACTAGCAAAACACCGGCTAGCACTAGCGAGATTGCCAGCTTTTCATATGCAAACAAAACTAAATACGTATTTAACATCATTTGACTGCCTTGTAGCCCAACCGCTGCCAAACTGACGAGCAAAAGCGGCTTATGTCGTAACATGACTTTCATTGATGCAAAAAAACCGCCTCGATTCGTTTTTCGTATTTCGTTTTCACGCGGCGGATCGTAGTAAAATAAATACGTCAAATACCCAACGACGATTAATAGTAATCCGGCACCGAGTAGAACAGGTCGCCACCCGAAAGCGTTTGCCAATGGAAGAAGCACGAGAGCGGCGAGTGCCGACCCAAGCGTAACCCCCATTTGCTTAATCCCCATCGCCGTTCCGCGCGTTCTTGCTGTAAACCAATACATAATTCCGCGGTTAGAGACAGGATGCATCGCACCGTACCCAAGACCGCCTACCGTAATCATAATCAAAACGAGAATAAAAAAAGACGTCAACGTCATAAACATAAAGCTAGCTCCGAGACAAACCGCTAGAGCTAGCAAAAGTCGTTTTGAGCCAAGTTGATCTGTTACATACCCGACGGGAATGGCGGCGATCGACTGACCGAGGAAAAGAGCCGCGGGCAACATTCCGATTTGCGCCTTCGTCAACGACAAATCATGTCCAATTAACACACCTAAAGGTGCTAGACTTCGCCCGACAAACGCTACGAGCACTTGTGTTGCAAATAGCCATGCAAGCATTTTCCATGGTGTCATAGAGCTATATGTATTTTGGGTAACTGTTGCTTTCATACGGCTCAACTCTTTTTCGCTATTCCGGAGCTGTTAGACAACCGAAGTTTTAACTCTGATTACTTTGATACTATCATGTTCCATGTGCATTTGGAATAGGTACCTTTCATTATATAAGAGGTGCTACAGACCCTAAGACTTTGATAAGAAAAAAAGATCGGGCACACACCCCGATCAATCTTTTAATTCAATTGCAATGTTTTGTTCGAATTCATGATCGCATCAACGACATCATCTGCTGTGATCACTTCTGCCCCATCGATAATATCTTCTTTTGCGACCCCGTTATGTTCCATGCATGATGAACAAACTTTCAGCTTTCCGCCTTGCTCTAAATACACTGGCAAAATATCTTTGATTGCTTTAAATGGCGGTCCGATATCAATTTTATCGGCATAGCCTTCTGCCGCTAAATGAACCGCATCAGATAGAAGCAATATCTCGACACGATGTCCTTTCTCTAACGCTTTCGCTCCCATCGTAAACGCAATCGTCACATTGTTTTCATCCCGTTCATGCGCTGTCAACGTAATTAATAAATCTGCATAACTCATACCTTAAATCAGCCTCCTATGTTGTAATACCTATACACGTATAGTATACTCCTATCCTATTCTATATATCAACATATCCAGATATAGGTCTGAAAAGACACGAAAAGAAATAAAAAATGCAAGGACTGATGAACAGTCCTTGCATTTTTTAGACTTATACGAACATTTGCTGTAAAAAGCCCTTTTTCTGTTCTTCTAGAGCTTCAAGCTTTTCTTTTTCCTTTTCAATTTTGCGATCGATGGCAGAAAGGTAGTCAGCGATTTTTTGTTGTTCTTTTAAAGATGGTGTATAAAATTTAAATGATGAATATTCTTTAGCGTTAATTCCAGGTTGACCAGAACGCATTGACATTACACTGACCCAATTTTTATATTTACGTGTTAAAGTTTGATAAAAAACAAAACGATGGTCATATCCTTTCTTTATAAGAGCACGAATTAAAAAGCCAGCATAATACATTTTGCCATCTTCTTTTCTATACATATAACTTTTTCCTGTACTTGCTCCTGTTCTTGCAAAAAGAATATCTCCTTCTCTAACTCTATAGTCTTCTGAAATAGAACCTGCAGGAGATACTTTATTAGAATCAATATATCTATGACTCTGTTCATCTATATCTGTAATACGAATATATTTGTTTTCTCCATCATAATCGATAGCGGCTACATTTAATCCATAGGTAAGGGGTTTACTTAATTCTCCTAACGTAGTTTCTTCCCACTCCGGAAACTCCCCACCATTCTCATCCTTAAACCTCAACTTCGGAGTCTTTTCACTCATATCCCCAACTCCTCGAAATACTTCTCTAATTCGCGATCAATTTCTTCCATCTCGTCGTCGATTTCTTTTAATTTCATTTGAACGGCTTCGAGGTCGACGGGTTTCTTCTTCTTCAAATGTGTCGACGTAGCGTGGAATGTTTAAGTTGTAGTCGTTTTCTGCAATTTCTTCTAACGTTGCAGCGTATGAATATTTGTCAATCGTTTCTCTATTTATATACGTGCTCATCAAGGATGTTTTGAGTGATGAGCTTGAGACGGTCTTTATGCATCAACACTTCATCCGTCAGAATACCTTCCACCTTTGTATCGTCTTCTTCATCCACTTCAATATTGATCGTTTTAATATATTCAACGGAGAACCCAAGCACGTTATTGTCATGTATCGCATCTTTAATTAAGTACGTGTGCAAACACTTTTCAAACAAGTCCGCTGTTGAGCGGCCGTCTTGGCTTTTATTTTCTTCAAAACGGGGTGTACCCGTAAAACCAAAATATTGTGCCTGCTGAAAATGTCGGGAAATATCGCGGTGCATGTCCCCGAACTGACTGCGATGACATTCATCAATAATAAACACGACACGCTTATCCCGATACTGGTCCATCACCTTCGCATAACGAGGATTGTTGACGGCATTTGCCATCTTTTGGATCGTTGTTAAAATAAGCGGTTTTGATAAGTCTTTCATTTGTAAAACGAGCTTGTCAGTTTTATCTGTCGTGTCAACAGAACCGGGTTCAAATTTATTAAACTCAGAAATCGTTTGGCTATCGAGATCTTTTCGATCAACTAAGAAAAAAACTTTATGAATGCTTTCTTCATTCGCGAGAATTTGACTCACTTTAAACGAAGTGAGTGTCTTCCCACTTCCTGTCGTATGCCAAATGTAGCCGTTATTTCTCGTTTCAAGCGCACGCTTCACCAAGGCTTCTACGGCGTACACTTGATATGGGCGAAGCACCATTAAAATTTTGTCTGTTTCGTTTACGACCATATAACGAGCGATCATTTTCGCAATGTGGCATTTTTGTAGAAAGGTCGTTGTAAACTCATGCACATTCGTTATTCGGTTGTTCTGTTCATCCGACCAAAAGAATGTATAGTCGAATAATATGTCCGCGTCGGAATTCGCATAATATTTCGTGTCAACCCCGTTTGAAATAACGAACAATTGGAGAAAACGGTATAATCCAGGAAATGAATGCTTGCGATAACGCTCGATTTGGTTAAATGCTTCTTTGAAATCAAGCCCGCGGCGCTTCAACTCGATTTGCACGACAGGTAGTCCATTCATAAGCAACGTCACATCATAACGGTTTACATATTTACTTTCAACCGTCGTTTGTGAAGTCACTTGGAAAATATTTTTACACCAATCTCGTGCATTAAACAACTCCAAATACATTTCCGAACCATCGTCACGCTGGAAGTGCTGCTTGTCCCGAAGAAGCTTCGCAGTTTCAAAAATACTTTTTCCCCCGATATGTGTCAGGAAACGACTGAATTCTTTATCGGTTAGCGAATTGCCTGCAAGCTTTTCTCGATTAAAAGCATTCAACTGTTCGCGAAAATTTGCAATTAACGCATCATAATCAGGGATTTTCACTTCTTCATAGCCTTGCTTCACAAGTTGTTGGATTAATAGTTTCTCTAACTCCGCTTCTCGTTGATAACCCATGCGTCTTGACCCCCGCTTGCTTGTAGCTTCCGTACATAATAACTACTATTATAGTACATCTTTCGTTCGAAGTAGGGAAATGTTCTAAAAGATTTTGAGAAAAATCAACTCTAGCATGACTGAAGTAGTTTTCTGCTTATTCTTGTTAAGAATTGCGTTTATAAAGTAAAAACATGAGCAATGGGCGATGGGAATTGATGAGGAACAAGACTTTACGGTTGATGTCTCTAGCCATAAAAACACATTTGAAGAAATCGTGTTTCTCGGAAAAGTCATACTTTCAAACAATCTCGACTTCAATGCTTGACCTATCGTTTCACAATCACTCCATTATTTGTACGTATAGCTTTTTATTACATTTTCGATTCAGCGTTTATTCCTCTCCTTACACCTCAGGTGTCGGCGTCGGCTCGGCATAGCCTTCTTTATATTGATTATCAATGTGGTCACGAATGTCCTTGATTGATTTTCCCTCGCTATACATGACGATCGATTCCGCTGCAATATCTAGGCACGCTTGGCATCTCGTCGCATGGTCGTCCCAGACGAGTGAACCGTCCTCGTTATTTTTGTAAATGAAACAATCGTAGTTGTCTTTATGCCCGACGGAATCGCCACAACCGCAGTAACACGGGATCTGTTCAAGTAAGTGTTGGTGTTGGGAAACAGCCCTATAGATAAGTTTCATATCATCTGATTTATTGTCTAAAAAAGGTGGGAGTACAGACGTTGATTCTGTTTCTTCCCGCAAATCACCGAGTTGCGGTTGTTGAGAATGATTTTCTGCTTTTTTCGTTGAACAAGCTCCTAACGGCAAGGACAATAAAGCAAGGATAAAGAATAAGTTTACGATCTTGCGCATGATGCGAACCACTCCTATTTTCTGTACAGTCTATCCATATGTTAGCACAACAGAACGATTTATAACCGTGGCAATCTGACGAAAACGTGTTCAAATTATTTTTAGCAACTCAATCATTCTCACGGATACTATCCCTTTCAATACAGGGTTCCCGCAATCGGTTTAAACAATAATAATTTCCGAAGATTAAGATTTATATATCTATTCTAGGAAAATTATTATAAACTTATAGTATGTGACTTTTGATTGAAAGGGGTATATAAAATGCGAATTCAATTAAAACATTTTATTAATGGAGAATGGGTCGAGTCGACTGGTTCAAGGATTATTGACGTCATCAACCCAGCTACAGAAGAAGTGATTGGCCAAATTAGTGACGGGACAGAAGAAGACCTCAATAAAGCTGTTGCAGCAGCAAGAGCGGCTTTTCCGTCGTTTTCTCAAACGACGAAAGAAGAACGAATTCAATTGTTAAATCGAATTGCTGACGAATATGAGAAACGCAAAGGCGATATTGTGAACGTCATTACGCAAGAATTAGGAGCACCGCTTTCAATCAGTGAAAGAACACACTACAACATGGGATTGGCTCATTTCCGCCAGGCAGCGAAGGAGCTAGAAACTTTTGAATTTAATGAAAGGCGTGGAAATACGGTCATCCGTAAAGAACCGATTGGGGTAAGCGGACTGATTACACCATGGAATTTCCCGACGAACCAAACCGCCACAAAGCTCGCAAGTGCTTTTGCAGCAGGGTGTACGGTTATATTAAAACCTTCAGAGCTTACACCTTTCGCAGCTATTATTCTTGCTGAAGTGTTTCAGGCAGCGGAAGTACCTAAAGGTGTCTTTAATCTTGTCAATGGAACAGGGGAAATTGTCGGAAATGGCATTAGCTCTCACCCTGATATCGATTTTGTCTCCTTTACTGGATCTGGTGCAGTAGGTCAAAAGATTACCGAAAACGCAGCAAAAACAGTTAAAAAGGTCGCCCTTGAACTGGGAGGCAAATCTCCCCTCATCATTCTTGATGACTTTGATATGAAAAAAGCTGCCAAAATCGCGGTTACAAACGTTGTGTTTAATTCTGGTCAGGTATGTACAGCCGCAACGCGGACACTCATACCAAAATCAAAGCATGATGAGTTTATTGAAGCCGTCAAAGAAGTCCTACCGAATTATCGTGTTGGGGACCCCCTAGACGGAACAAACTTCTTAGGACCGCTCATTTCTGAAAAGCAATACAAACGCGTGCAAGGCTATATTGAAAAAGGGATCGAAGAAGGTGCCACACTCGTTGAGGGCGGAACCGGTAAACCGGAAGGCTTGGAAAAAGGCTACTATGTTAGGCCGACCGTATTTACAAATGTAAAAAATGATATGGTCATTGCTCAAGAAGAAATCTTTGGACCTGTCATGTCTATCATTACGTATGAAGACGTCGATGAAGCGATTGAAATCGCCAATGATACGATTTATGGTTTAGCTGGGTATGTCGTTGGCGAAGACAAGGAAACGGTTGAGAAAGTTGCAAACTCCATCCGAGCTGGTCGTATTGTTGTAAATGGTGCTTCCGGGGACTACTCTGCTCCATTTGGCGGCTATAAACAATCCGGCATCGGTCGTGAGTGGGGCGACTATGGGATTGAGGAATACTTAGAAGTAAAATCAGTTGTCGGTATGTAGCTCTCAATGATATAAGTCCTTAAGCAAAAGCACTTATCCATCGGGTAAGTGTTTTTGTTGTTTTTCTTTTCTCTTCCCTCCAGAACATTCGTTCCGTATAATAGTAAGAGGAGTTGAGCTTAAATGGCCTATGCGAATGATGAAGAGAGAACATTAGTTGAACAGATGATTTTTCTTCCGTTAGTAAAAAAGGTGCTCGTTCATGATGCTCAGGCACTCGCTACCTACACAAAATTACCTCGACCCTATTTGAAATTAAACGAAAGCATCTTCCGAACAGTAAGCAATGACTTACGGATCGTAAAACGTGAAGTGTATAAACGAGGAATGAAAGTATTTGAGGATTCGAGAGATCATACAAGCATTGTGTATAAAGCGTACGTTCGCGGGTACGAAGAAACATACCGTTATGCTTTTGTTATTTTAAAAAACAAAACAGAAGAATATTTAGAAAAATATATAATTCACGCAAAAAATGACCGAAATGAACAATGACTGTTTCTAAAACAAAACATCACAAGACCCACGATTCATCGTCTATTTAATCTCCAATGAGATGAATATCCATGTAAGTAGGAACAGCAAAACGATTCCGTGTACCCGTCAATCCTCGAAATAAAACAGCATGTGTTGACGGAATCATCCGCCTACCATCGCATTTGTCTTCCATCAGACCTCGTTCGACTTGCATTCATTCAACTACGGATTTTAAAACGATTAAACTTGCGATAAAATCTTTTCAAGCAACAAACGTCACTTTTACTTCCTATCTTCGTTTCCAGGATTTGCAGGGCTTCAATCCACTAAAAATATGATTGAATATCCATACGAATAGACGTAAGCCAATAAATAGTACTTTACAAATAGCCATCAAGTAGGTTGTGTTATATTTCTGAATATTGTTATAATACTTAAATATAGTTCACTTTCATGGAGAAGGTGCACTAAAAAATTGAGAGGTGAATGAAATGCCGGAGGTTCTTTCAAAACAGGTTGAAAACTTACTTCACGAATATAATCGCCAAATCCCTTCCGTCGCTCACGTACTCTGCGACCGTCATAATCAGAATAAAGTCGCACTATGTTATGAAAATTCAGTAGGTGAAAAGCAAACTTATACGTATGGTGAACTAGCTGAACTTTCTAAGAAATTCGCCACTGTTCTTCATAATTTAGGGATTAAAAAAGGACAACGTGTCGCTATTCTATTACCAAAGGGACCTGAGCTCTTCATTTCGGCTCTTGCTGTTTGGAGACTTGGGGCGATCCATGTTCCTTTGTTTACCGCATTTGGTCCGCAAGCGATCGCTTACCGTGTAAATCATAGTGGTGCACAAATTGTCATAACCGATTCAGAAAATCGTGCAAAACTAAACGAAACAGCATCTGAATCAAATCCAATTGACACTTCTCGTGTCCACGTGATTACTGTAACGTCTGAATCTGAACATGTTCTTGAATCGAAGTCTTCTGACATCCAATTTTGGAATTCGCTTTACAATGCCACTCCCCTCTCGAAAAACAGTGAAGTCACAGGAGATGATTTGTTCATTTTGCTTTTCACTTCAGGGACGACAGGGCAACCAAAAGGCGTAGAAGTTCCTGTAAACGCATTGGCAGCTTTTGAAGGATATATGCGGTTTGGACTTGACCTCCGGAAAGATGATGTCTTTTGGAATATCGCTGATCCTGGTTGGGCTTACGGCTTATATTTTGCATTAATTGGTCCCCTACTTCTAGGTCAGACGACGATGATGTTCAACGCAAAATTTAACGTCGAAGAAACATATCGCATTCTCGAAGAATATGAAGTCACAAATTTTGCAGCTGCACCAACGGTTTATCGTGCAATGCGAGCGGAGGGAATTCCTCAGGACTCGAAAGAAAAATTAAAATTACGTGTTCTTTCAAGTGCCGGTGAACCATTGAATCCAGATGTCAGTGCGTGGGCCGAAGCTCATTTAGGTGTCCCAATCCACGACCATTACGGACAAACTGAACATGGGATGATCGTTAACAACCATCATTACGCAGAACTTCAGCATACCCTTAAAATGGGCTCAATGGGTAAACCGATGCCAGGCTATCGAATCGTGATTATCGATGAAAAAGGCAATGAATTACCACCTGGTGAAGAAGGTCAAATTGCCATCGATACAGAGCATTCTCCTTTGCTATGGTTTCGTGGCTACTACCAAGATCAAAAACGTACAACTGAGCGATTTACGATGGACGCACGTTACTATTTGACAGGTGACAATGGTAGCCGAGACGATGAGAACTATTTTTATTTTTCTGGACGTTCGGATGACATTATTACGAGTGCGGGGTATAAAATAGGACCATTTGAAGTCGAAAGTGCATTGATGAATCATAAGGCTGTAGCGGAAACAGCAGTTGTGGGGGTCCCAGATGAAAAGCGCGGAGAAATTGTAAAAGCGTTTGTCGTCCTTCGTTCAGGTTTTACACCAAGTGATGAGTTAAGCCAAAAATTAAGCCAGTTTGTAAAAGAGAATTTATCAGCCCATGAATATCCACGTGAAATCGAGTTCGTCGAAACACTGCCCAAAACACCAAGTGGTAAAATCCAACGCTTTCTATTACGCGAAAATTAGCATTTTTAAAGTATACAGTTGTCAAGCATAACTTGACAACTGTTTTTAGGTTGCTTTTCACACGTGAAGACTGTGTTTTTGCGAGTTTGTCCCAGTTCACTTTCGACATATAAGCCTTTCATCACAAAGTCTAATCCAATCCTTTTTGAATATGCATTCTTTTGTTTCTCGTATTCTATAAAAAATCGAAAGATCGTATTTGCTAGTTTTTGTTTTTAATTATAGTACGAGACTTTATTTTATCAAAATCTCTCTATACCATCTTTCACTATGATGTTTTCATTAACGAAGCTAGTCGCGTAGGATTGTGGAAAATTCAGCTTTTTTCCTCCAAAGAAGATTTATGAATCTATCTTACCTTGGGTAAAATTTTCATCCTTCCCCTTACTAATCATACAAATATGCGACAAAGCTTTCTTTTTCGTCATAAATATGACAATTATGCGATCCCGTCTTGTTCCCTTTTTTATCGCTTAGCCGATTGCTCAAAGTTTTGCTTCCAGATTGGTTTGAAGAAATTTAAGTCGTAAATAGTTCATCATCAGACAACGTGCTTACGCACCCTATTGCAACATCCATAATGTCACAAAGTATACAATAATCATGCATCGTGCCCATCAGGTTAAATGGTCGTTCGGTAACTTCAAGTTCAATGACAACTTCACCTTCCTCCGTTTCGGCAATGTTAAGCCCGCGCGCTATTGCATTAGATCTTTCACCGATTCAACGATTTCCATCTTTCATCATTCTTATTCTAGTCACCATCTAAAGTGCAATGTGAAAAAGAGGAGAATCTTCCCTTCTTCCATTTTTTATGTTAATATGCCGATACTTTTTTGTTCAATTGTTGTTTTGCAACAGCGTATTCTTGAGCAAGCCGGTCAATATATGCTTCGGCGCTCGTAATATCTTTAATCACTCCGATCCCTTGTCCACACCCCCAAATATCTCTCCATGCTTTTGCATCTTTATTTCCACTGCTAGCAAAGCTCATTTGGGATGGATCGCTTTCTGGAAGTGAATCGGGATCCAAGCCAGCATTGCGAATCGATGGTGCAAGATAATTACCATGAACACCAGTGAAGTAGTTACTATACACGATGTCGTCAGATGTACTTTCAGTAACCATCTGCTTATATTCTTCAACAGCTCGTGCTTCATATGTTGCAATAAACGGTGATCCAATATAAGCAAAATCAGCACCCATCGCTTGAGCAGCAAGTATGCTTTCGCCTCTCGCAATTGAACCAGACAATGCAAGTGGTCCATCAAACCACTCTCGAATTTCTTGAACTAATGCAAATGGACTTTTTGCACCAGCATGCCCACCAGCTCCTGCGGCAACAGCAATTAAGCCATCTGCACCTTTTTCGATCGCCTTGTGAGCAAATCGATTATTAATGACATCATGTAGAACAGTTGCGCCATAGCTGTGTGCTGCAACATTAACTTCCTCACGAGCACCTAAAGATGTAATAATAATTGGAACCTTGTATTTTACACACAGTTCCATATCTTGCTCTAAACGTTGATTTGAACGGTGTACAATTTGATTAATAGCAAACGGTGCAGCGGGTCGATCGGGGTGACGAGCATTATGTGCTTCTAACTCTTCAGTAATTTCCGCTAACCATTCATCGAGCTGAGAAATCGGTCTTGCATTCAATGCAGGCATTGCACCGACAATTCCTGCTTTACATTGGGCAATGACTAGCTTTGGATTACTAATAATGAAAAGCGGTGCACCAATGACAGGAATACGTAAGTTTTGTAGAATTGATGGAATATGTGACATATTTTTTATCTCTCCATTCTAATTATTGATTTTATAAACAATTTGATTACGGCAAGATCAGCCAAGTTTAAGAACGATTTGCTTTACTAGATTGACGACAATACGTTTATTGGAATTCAGCAATAATTGAAGAAACAATATGTAGTGAATCCCATTCTCCTTCGGAAATCGTAATAATAGGATATTTTTTTGGGAAAAGTTTCGCATTAATTTCTTCTAATGATAATCCCTGTTGATAAAACTCTTTCACTTCCCCAGTTAGATTTTCAAGGTTTTCCAACTTTTCTTTCAATACTTTTTTTCCGTTTTGTATAAAGCCAGCGTGACAGCAAAACATTGAATCAAAATCATACGTAAGTAACTTTCGGATTGAATCCATAATGACTGGAATCGATTCCGTATTCATGATAACTTTTGTTTCGGGATGCACGAATAAATCACCTGAAAATAACTGTCCTGTTTCTTTGTTAAATAGAGAAACGTGATCATCTGCATGACCCGGCGTATAAATCACCTCCCATTCCCTGCTCCGTGATTGAATTGTATCACCGAGTGGCACCGCTGTAAACGCTTCCCTTTTTCCCCAAGTCAATTGGCGGTATAGTGGATATGGATAAGGTTCAGCACAAATTTCGATTCCGTTCGGATGAACGTAAATAGGAACATTCCGGTTTTTTTCAATCCATGGAGCAGTGCCTGAGTGGTCCTCATGACTATGTGTTAACGTTACTAACTCAAATGAATAATTTTCATAAAACGGGATTAAACTTGCTTCCGCTCTTTCCGGTCCTGTATCGATGAGCATTCCATCAACGATAAAAACAAACACTGGATTCGCTTTTTGACCCGCAATTGAAATTTGCACTTTTCCACAAGTTACGTTTTCTCTTTCAAATACTTCAATCATTAGTTCACACCTCTATCGTTTCACAATGACCGCCATCGTACAACGAGAAATACAAATCAATTTTCCGTTTTCGTCAGTAATTTTTATATCCCAAACCATTGTCGTCCGTCCTTTGTGAAACGGTGTAGCTGTTGCTGTTACAACGCCATCTGCTTTACTACGAATATGATTTGCGTTAATTTCCATCCCAACGGGATTATATTTTGATTGATCAATATTGATAGCTGTTGCAATTGTCGCTGCGGTTTCCGCCAATGCAACAGAGGCTCCACCGTGTAAAATCCCCGCTGGCTGCCACGTTTTTGGTCCGACAGGCATCGTCATGACAACACGATCTGGTGTCAATTCTACATATTCCATGTCGAGTTGCGCAAGCAACGTATTTTCGTTTTGTTGCTTTATTTGTTCTGCAAACTCTTCCTCATTTTTTGCGCCAAAACGTTCTAAAATGTCGTTTGAAATAATCATGTCAATCGACCTCCTCGGATTCCAATATCAAAAAGCATTTGTTTAAACTGATTTCTTTCTTTATCATCTAGTCCAGACAAGACTTCTTCATTCATTTCATCCATTTTCTTTTTTAATGGCTGTTCCAATTCTTTACCTTTTTCCGTTAAGTAAATCAGTTTTGTGCGTCGATCCGTCGGATCAAAACGTCGTTTAATGAGCTCATTTTGTTCAAGACGATCGATGATTCCTGTAATCGTCGCACTATCTAACAACAAACTTTTGCCCAGTTCATAACTAAACTGTCCATCTTTTTTCCACAGTTGATAAAGAAGAGCGTATTGCACTGGTGTAACACCATAAGGCTCGAGTTTCGCTTTACTAATTTGACTCGCTCGTTGTAACGCTTTTCCAAGTAAAAAGTGGACACAAATATGACCTGCGTTTATTTCATTCACCTCCTAATTAAATATTCGAATTACTCAGAGTATACCATGTGCACAAGTAGTTTGTATACAAGTAATTTGTGCGCAAACAATAAAACGACTCTCGTTCATTGTTGATTAGCGTAAATGCTTGCCATATAATGGGGATAGAATCAACAAAGACACAGGTGCTAGCCACACCTATATCTCTTGTAATGGCGCGGCCAGTCAATCGTTAAGCAAGTGTAATCATCCAACATAGCCTGGAAAGCTGAGGGTGATTGCTTTTTAATTTGCAGAAGCATGATTACAACCATAATCAAGGTTAAAACAAAGATGCCAAATGCAAAAGTGGTGTTTGCTACGTCTGCTGTAATCACGGACCTCCACCCTTCTAACGAAGGTATAAGGATCAGTCGCTTACTCAACTATGCAACTACATATTAATTGTAATTTTCAAATAACTATAAGCTGTTGTCACTCTTTCTATCTTTTCCTCATTGATACGACTCTGATCTTACACTATACTGAAAATAGATTGTTCAACATAGAATTGAAAGGGGAAAAAGGAATGACCGATACATTTCGTGCACTAGTTGTAAATAAAGACAACGAACAATTTTCAGCTGATGTGAAAACGCTTACGTTTGATGACTTGCCTGAAGGAGAAGTCACAATTCGAACAGCGTATTCAAGTGTAAATTATAAAGATGGACTTGCTTCGATTCCGAATGGAAATATTGTAAGTACATATCCTTTCGTACCTGGGATTGATTTAGCAGGAACGGTTGTATCATCAACAGATTCGCGCTTTAAAGAAGGTGATGAAGTCATTGCCACGAGCTATGAGATAGGGGTAACTCATTACGGTGGGTTTAGTGAATATGTAAGAGTGAAATCAGAGTGGGTTATTCCGTTGCCGAAAGGTCTTTCATTACAAGAAGCGATGGCATACGGAACAGCTGGGTTTACGGCTGCACTTTCGATTCAACGACTTGAAGAACATGGCGTTCGTCCTGACAGCGGTGAGGTTGTCGTAACAGGAGCTACGGGTGGAGTTGGAAGTTTAGCAGTTGCAATGTTAGCGAAGCTCGGTTACGATGTCGTTGCGAGTACAGGAAAAGCGAGTGAGCATGAGTATTTAAAAGGACTTGGAGCGAAAGACGTCGTCTCACGAGAAGAAATCAATCCAGAAAAAATCCGTCCGCTCGGAAAACAGCGCTGGGCAGGAGCGATCGATCCGGTTGGCGGTAAAACACTCGCTGCATTGTTAAGCAATACAAAGTACGGTGGAAGTGTTGCAGTAAGTGGACTCACAGGAGGTCCGAAAGTAGAAACAACGGTTTTCCCTTTCATTCTCCGTGGCGTAAACTTGCTCGGCATTGATTCCGTCTATTGCCCGATGGACATTCGGAAACCACTTTGGGAGCGAATGGCGACAGATTTAAAACCTGAGTCACTGCTAAGCGATATCGGTCAAGAAGTTGATTTGAATGGATTACCGAACGTCCTCTCCAGCATTCTAAAAGGCGAAGTCCGCGGTCGAACTATCGTAAAATTATCGTAAATTATGATTAACTGTTCAAAACTAGCACTGTATAGACTGCACCAGTATATGTATAGGCAAACTTAAACAAGCAGCGAGTTTTTAATTCGCTGCTTAATTAATTTAGGTTATGCTTCGCCGATTTTTTCATGTTACTTTGTAAGACGAATAAACAAAGCGTAAGCAAAAATCCACCGAGGATGAGTGCGCTAATAAACGATGTCACCCCATACCATTCGTAGCGGTTCCAAAAAAACCCTCCAACCGTTCCAAACACACTTGAACCCGTATAATAGAACAACAAATATAACGATGAGGCGTGTGCTTTATGATGAGTCGCATTCATTCCGACAGAACTGCTTGCAACTGTATGGCAGCTAAAAAATCCGTACGTAAAAAGAGCAATAGCAACGGTTTTCATAAACAGATGCGGGTGAAGTGTCAACAGTATTCCTCCTAGCATAAGGACTAATCCAATTACAAGTACTGTCATTCTTCCAATCCGATCCGCTAATCTCCCCATAACCGTTGAACTAATCGTTCCCATAATGTATAACAAAAAAATCCAGCTAACGAACGTGTGACTTAAGTAATACGGGGCTCCAAGCAAATAGTACGTCACGTAGTTATACAGCGTAACGAATCCGCCCATTAATAAAAATGCGAGACCGTACAAACAGAGAAGCCGAACATTTTTAAGATGCTCGAAGAGCGGATGAAACATTTCATGTAAGTTAAGTTTAGTCTGTTTCTTTTGATAACGAGGATTCGGCAATAATCTCCAAAACACGACTCCGCACAATAAAGACAACGCTCCAACGAAAAGCAATGCAATCTTCCAAGAAAAATAGTCTGCAAGAATGCCTGTCAATATTCTCCCTGTCATACCACCGATCGTGTTGCCAGCGAGATATAGTCCCATTGCAAGTCCGATCGTTCGCTTTGGAAATTCTTCAACGATGTATGCCATTGCAATCGCAGGCAAACCAGCAATCGTAATTCCAAGCAAAACACGCAAACCGAGCAATGCACTAAAACTTGGACTGAATGCGGAAAATACTGTAAGCAACGCCGATGTGATTAATGATAATGTCATGATTTGTTTTTTCCCAAACCGTTCAGAAACCCCTGCTGTAAACAGCATCGCGATTGCGAGCGTGGCCGTCGATACGGAAAGCGATAAACTTGCTATCGCTGGAGACACTTCGAACTGTTCAGAGAAAATCGGGAACAACGGCTGTGTTGTATATAAAAGTAGAAAGATCGCAAAGCCGCCTATAAACATCGCACTGCTCATTTTCCAAAATAATCGTCTATCAAAGTGTGTACCTACCATCTTAGATGCCTCCAACTGAAAAACACAAAAGCGCATGGCGCGCAAAATAAGTTCAAAGCACACAACTTAACTTACTACAGGTAACTGCGCTCGTCATCTGAAGCAATAAATAACACTTGCAAGATACCAAATCAGTGAAAACAATAAGTCACATTTCTCTACTATACCTTATCTTTTTATTTTTTTCTCCCTACATACGTTTGTTTTTGGTCATTATGAACGAACACGAGCGACTCTTTTCTAAGACTATAACGGGACGTACATCGTATTACATTAGTGTGGTTTTGTAGCAAATAACGGTATTGTGCCATTCGTAGCACTTTCGTTTCGAGATGATTACAGGTACTTTTGAAAAATAAACAAGAGCTTGACGCTTGTCCTTTTTTTCTAGTCATTCAATATGCGTATATGAAAGTCAAACGTTGAGTGATTGCTCGAAGATTCATGCGAAAAAAATCGCTAGTTCATCGCTAATCGCGATCAGCACACTTTCGCAAGCCCATCTCCCTCTTAATTCCTTCCATCACGATCATATAGAAACTATTCGCATAGTCATCAAAACGCGGTAACAACACCATCGTTTCATCGTTAATGTCATACTTTTGAATAACATCTGGCAGTGTTTATCTCTCCTTTCGTTTTTTATGTAAAAATATCGTTCGATTATTTTAAAATATTCCAATATTTCATATAATTTTCCTTTTATCACGTAAAGATTTTTAGAAAATAAACTTTCTTTAATAATCATTCGCTAGAAATCGAGATAGGAAAAAAACGCCGCTATCATTTATGTTAACTGTACCGCGGAATACAGGAAAAGCGCGCTTTTCAAAAAGGAAAAGTGATGAACAACAATTCATTTTATGATGTGTTTCAACAATATGAAAAAATGATTAAAAACCAAATTAAATCGTTAAACATTTACAAAAACTATGATGAATTTTATCAAATTGGGTTAATTGCATTATGGAAAGCCTGGCAAAACTATGATGACCGAAAAGGGAAATTTTCAGCGTATGCTTACGTAAGTGTTAGAGGAAGCATGCTTGATCAGCTTCGTAAAGACTCTCAATATGACGAGCGCTTTACCGTTGATTCAAACAAGTTGATGAATCAGGATTATGAAAGTTACTCAGAAACGTTATTAGACAAAGAGATGTTCGAAAGCTATTTGACGGCGTTAACAGAAAAGCAAAAAACGTGGGCCATTGAAGCGATTCTGAATGAAAAGACGTTTGCAGAAATCGCAAGCGAATACGGCACAACCGTTGAAGCTGTGAAGTCGTGGCGAAAAGGAGCATTAAAAAAACTAAGAAAACAAACCTCCTACAACGTTACGTAGAATTTCAGTTCATAGTCATTTATGAGCTTTTCTACAAATGACTAAAATGTACGCTGGAACGATAACTATGACATTTCTTTACCATTGTTTTATATGATGTATGTGTAACTTTTATAAGTATTATTCTCACATATTCCCGGCTAGTTTTAAATATTCTTTTCGACCTTACATCGCTACTTTTTTTCTCGTTTTTTTAGGGTTTCGCCGTTTTTCCAATTTTTTAGGAAAACATGCTTATCAATCTAAAAGACGAAATTTATATTCTAAAACATCGTTGGAATACGATGAAAACATCTCTTCAAAAATTGATTGATTACAAAAGAACAACATACATTGCTTTTGAATGAAATAAATCTGAAGAAATGTAAAAAGAAAGAACTCATGAACTATCCCAAGTCCTTTCATCTATAAAACCCGTCTCAAAGCGGGTTTTTAATTTGCTAACGTAATTTGAAATGTTTTTTCAAACCGGCCAGGATCCGTCAGCAGTCTTTGATATGTGAGCTTCTCCAAGCTTAGATTAACTAGGTAAGTATTTTTGACAATAAAATTTATATATCTAGGTCACTGAACTATTCTCATTTTGGAAGATGATGTCTGTACACAGCGTCATAAAATCGAGATCTGCTGTCTTTTTCATCGCATTGGGGATGGCTCTTCTCCGCTTTTTTGTCGCCGTGGCAGACGCCAACCGTATTGGTATGCAAGCATCCTTAAAAGGACGATAAGCGCCACAAGACTATATAAAACAAATTCACTTTCGGCAAACCCCATACCGACGATAAAACCACCAAGCATCGCCCAGACCGCATATAAATCCTTTCTAAAAATGAGAGGTTGTCGTCTTGCGAGCACATCGCGGATCACACCACCACCTACCCCTGTTAATGCTGCTGCAAGCACGACTGCGATAATCGGATGGTTCATTTCTTTCGCATACATGGCTCCTTGAATGGCAAAAGCGGCCAGTCCAATTGCATCAAAAAAAACAAACCATCGATTCCAACGTTCTAACCAATAATTCGGTAAAACAAAAACGATCGCAACCGCAACCGCTGCAATATAGAAAAGGATGCCTTGTTGCCAAACGAGCCCTAACGGAAGATCGATTAATAAATTCCGTGTAATCCCTCCACCGAAGGCCGTCGCAAACCCTAGTATGTAAACACCGAGAAGATCGTAGTCTTCTTCAATAGCGACAATCGCACCACTAATCGCAAACGCGATCGTACCGATTATATTTAACACGTCCCAAACCACGAATGGCTCCTCCTTACGCTGTTCCATGAAATTATAGTTTACCACAATCAAACCGATTTAATGGAATTTTTCAAGAATATTTATCAATGTCTCGCCTCATAAGTATAGACTTCTTTTCACGAACGATAAATCATCAAAAATTCTATTAAAGTTTAATATGAAATAAAAAACTAGAACTTCCAATGATTTAGATTTAGAAGTTCTAGTTCGTTTTATCATTTAACACGACATTTATTTCACTTTTTTTCTTTACTACTAAAAATAAGAGTACCGGATATTACACATAGTAAAAACAATAATAATAATCTTAACCAATCCATGATAAGCCAAAAGTCGCCGCCATTAACAATATTAGGACTTAAACCATACTCATCAACAAAAATACCTAAGTTCCAGAATAATTTTAGTGAAATGATTAAAGAAAAAAAGCTTAATAAAAATATTATAATGAATATGATCCTTTTCCCCATCACAAAAATCCCCTTGATCGCTATTGAAATTTCCAGCTCCATAACATAGTGAATCTAAATGTATTATAACTTGAATCCGAGAAAATGGCACGAATACAAAGGAAGTGATTTACGTACCGTTCGGTATACGGCGGTTCAATCAAGATTGATGTCGCAAAGTTTCATAAGATGATACTAGACTTTTGAGCGCCTGGGATCTCCAGTAGGTGTTGCCAAGAATTTTAACCAATAAATATTTGACTGTTGGATATTTGTCAGTATCCTTTACGACAGTTGCCCCATTCATAAGCCGATCCTTCCGGAATGGCCAGTCCAATCATGTCACCACGGACACCCTTACGTTAAGCTAACGGTTACTTCTCCCGTCACAGCTCGGGACTTGCACCCTATAGACTGCGCCCATGCTGGGCACACCAAACAAGCAACATTTCCTACGAAAGGAAATGTCGCTTTCATTCACTTTCTATTAAATGCTCTTCCAACTGTTTACGTATATTGTCGGGGATCGGCTCTTTCTGTTGCGTCTTTAGATTAAAATTCACATACACGGCTTTTCCCTTCGCACAGAGTGTCTCGTTTTGATGAATTTCTTCATATAAGACGAAACTCGTATTTCCGATCTTTTCAACCCATGTTTTTACGACCGCATCGTATCCGTAATAAAGTTGACTGACGAAGTCAACGGACGTATGTAAAATGATGCAACGCCAATTTTCAAATGAAAAGTCGGGTGTAAACATTTCGAAAATTTTGTTTCTCCCAGCTTCAAACCAAATCGGGATCGTCGTGTTATTAATGTGACCCGCTCCGTCTGTTTCACTAACACGCGGTTCGATCGTTGTTTCAAACAACGGCTATCTCTCCTATCTTGTTGTCATCGTTGAATCTTATAGTTCGTTCGGAAGTTTTCCTTCAAATGCTGCCTCGTAAATCGTAAATATATCCGCTCGTAATAATGGCTTCGGACTTCTCGCTAACAAACGTGTCTGTTTTACCGCATCATCTGTAAGCGATTCAAGAGCGGAACGTGGAATTTGAAAACCTTTCAATGTCGATGGGATCCCGACATCGCGTACGAGCGTTTCCATTCTTTTAACAAATAAATGTGACGCTTCAGCTAGAGTTTTACTCGTGTCACCGGAAAGGACTTCATATAAATACGCCATCTTCTTTACACAACTAGGACGAATATATGCCATCACGTACGGGAGTAACACGGCATTCGATTCCCCGTGTGGAATATGAAATTGTCCCCCAAGCGGATAGGCTAACGCATGAACACCAGCAACACCAGCATTAAAAAACGCGAGTCCTGCCATATAACTCCCCATACTCATGTTTGTCCGTGCTTCACGATCGCTTCCATTCTTCACAGCCCTTCGAAGTGAGTGATCGATAAGTCGGGCTGCTTGCAATGCTAGACCATCTGTCGTCGGACTTGCTTGTACTGATAAAAATGCTTCAACAGCATGAGTGAGTGCGTCAACTCCAGTCGCTGCTGTTACTTTTGCAGGCAGGGAAACCGTAAGTTCGGGGTCTACGATCGCGACATCTGCCATTAACCGATCATCGGTAATAACATCTTTCGTTGTCTCAAGTGATAAAACGGAAATGTTCGTCACTTCCGAACCTGTGCCCGACGTTGTCGGAATTAAAATCGTTGGAAGTCCGTTATTTTTTAACGATTTCGTTCCTGTTAAATTTAAATAATCTTTAACTGCACCGTCATGAGTCGCTAAAATCGCAGCAATTTTTGCAAGATCAAGTGTGCTTCCTCCACCTAAACCGATAATGAGTTCAAACTTCTCTGCTTTTGTATAGTCAACAAGCTTTTGTCCACATTCCAGTGGAGGTTCAGGTTCAACGTCGGTATAAATGTTAAGTTCATAGCCCTTTTCAATGAGTGGCTTTGTGACTTTGTCAACGAGTCCGATCTTCACTAAAATTTCGTCGGTCACACATAAAATTCGTTTCGCTTGAAACGATTTAACGGATGAAAGAAGTTGCTTGATCGAACCCCAACCTGTATAACTTAACGTTGGAAAAACAAGTTTAGAAACTACCATTTTAGTTCTCCTTTTTATAAGTACTTGTTTCTTTTGATGCGAAACCATCAATCATCGTCTCAACAATATATTTCGAATGCCACTCTTCTTCCGAAAGATCGATAAGCGGATAATGTTTTGGAAATAATTTTTTTGTTATTTCGTCAACGGACCAACCTTTTTCATGGAGGTACAAAATTTCTACTTTCTTTTCTTCAAGGTCATCAAATTTCATCTGCAACATTCGTTTCCCGTCTTTGACATGTCCAGCATGGCCACAAAACATATGGTCAAAATCGTAAGTAAGGACACGCTGGAGTGAATTCATTGTGTCACGTATATGCTCCCATGATAAAATGAGGCGCGTTTTCGGTGTAACGTAAATGTCCCCAGCAAATAACCAGCCTTTTTCTCGATTGTAATAAGCAACTTGATCGTATGCGTGCCCAGGAGTTTCAATCACTTCCCACGTAAAGTTACGCGTCTGAAATGTTTCTTGTATCGGTTGAACAGGAAAACCTTCATCTCTTAAGCCCCAGACGAACTGACGATAACGTGGATACGTTGCCGGCTTCGAACAAATGTCAATCGCATTTTTATGAGCGTATACAGGAATTCCACATTCGTTGGCTAACCAAGGTGCTGTACCGCAATGATCTTCGTGTGAATGAGTTAAACAGACGAAATCAATTTCGGTTTGTTTATAAAACGGGATGACGTGCTGAAGCATTTTCGGCGGACCCGTATCGACGAGCATCCCATCGACATAATATAAATAGCTTGTTCTCTGCATGTTCCCTAAGTGCCCAATTATCACATCTTCATGTTGGAACGTAGTAAGCATTGGAAAACCTCTTTATTATGACTTTTTCGAAAATTATCACGTGTCAACCGCCTGATATTCATATTCGCACAAACAAGCGATGAAAGTCTCTTTTTGTTAATTATAGCCGATTCCGTTTAATTATTGAAGAAACTTCTATACTAAAATAAGGTTCAAAATGCTGAGAGCACCCCGAACCTTACTGCTTGTAAATTATTGATATAATTCATCTAATGAATAGACAAGACCTTTTTCATCTTTAAAATAAACATCTTTTTTTGTAAATTGAGTTGGTGATTCGTGACCTGCTGCTGCAGCAATCCGGAATAAACCTTCGCGTAACGTAATTAAATAATTAGCAACACGGTGCTTTTTCTCTTCAACGACGAGTGCTTTTTCAAGATCTGGGTCGGTCGTTGCAACACCGACTGGACATTCATTCGTATGACATTTCAACGTTTGAATACATCCGACGGCAATCATAAAACCACGTGCAATGTTAACAAGGTCGGCTCCCATTGCAAGTGCAATTGCGATCCGATCTGGACTGAACAGCCTTCCAGACGCAATGATTTTAATTTGCTCGCGAATCCCGTACTTTCGTAACGCACTATCCATTAACGGTAACGCTGATTGGATCGGTAAGCCGACGCTATCCGCAAGTTCCTGATACGATGCTCCCGTTCCGCCTTCCCCGCCATCAACCGTTATAAAATCTGGACCTTTTCCAGTTTCCTTTATTGTTTTTGCAAGCTTATCCGCTTCATCTGGTGAGCCTACGACAACTTTCATTCCTACTGGCTTCCCAGTCACGTCACGAATTTTTTCGATCATTTCAAATGCAGATGGCAAATCAGGAAAGTCTCTAAATCGATTTGGGCTATCAATCGTTTTATACGGTTCGACTCTCCGAATTTCTGCGATTTCCGGTGTGACTTTCTCACCGTCAACGTGACCACCCCGAACTTTTGCGCCTTGCCCAAACTTTAATTCGTAAGCTTTAATTTGTGGAATTTCATTTTTCCGTTTAAGCTCTTCCCAATCGAATTTTCCATCACCATCTCGGACTCCGAATAAACCAGGACCAATTTGAAAAATAACGTCCGTTCCCCCGGTGAGATGATACGGCGACAGTCCACCTTCTCCTGAGTTCATCCAGCTACCTTCCGCCATAGCGATCCCTTCAGATAATGCTGTAATCGCATTTTTCCCAAGTGATCCGTAGCTCATCGCTGACATGCCAATTTGACCTTTCACAATGAATGGCTGTCTTGTGTTCGGACCGATAACAATCGCGTTTTCATCATCAAGTAAAAATGCTTGTGACATATGTTTTTCAAAAACTTCTTCCCGTCTCTTAAACATTGGTTCATTGATAACGGTATATCGCTTCGTTTCAACGACTGCTTTGTCATTAATTTTTAATTCGGAAATCAGCTTCGGAAGCATTGCATTTTTTATGTAAAACCCAGGTTCATCAAAATTTTTCGTTGAGCCGAACCCGATAATATCTTGCTTATATTTAGCACTTTTAACGACGTGCTGATAGTCAGCCCGTGAAAACGGACGTGCTTCCCGATCACTGTTAAACCAATATTGGCGAAATTCAGGACCGATTTGTTCTAGAAAATATCTCATCCGTCCGAGCAACGGATAGTTTCTTAACACTGGGCTTGCCGCTTGTTTTTTGTCAAAATAATAAAGGATAACGCCTGTTACGACAATAACGAGAGTAAGTAAAACGAGACCAATAAAAAAGATGATAATAAACCAATCGGCAATATTCAATTACGTTCCTCCTCGCGGTTTTAAAAAAATGTCCATTCTTGTCACATTATGTAAATCCATCATACCAAAAAAAAGCCTCGTTCAATAGAATGAACGAAGCTTTTACTATTATTAAACGAGTTTAAAATTAATTGTTCCTTTAATGACTGCTTTTCCACCTTGATTTTCAGCTACGACATTAAAGACGAGAACGTCATCATTTTTTTCAGAGAGTTCCGCTTTTAATGTGATGACGTCGTCAATAAACACCATGCCCGCAAAACGGATAGCATAATCTTGAACAAATCCTTCTTCATGATAAGGGGTAAACAGCTTCGCTAAGTTCCCCATCGTCCACATACCATGAGCGATGATGCCAGGCAGACCAGCTTTTTTTGCTGCTTCATCGATCGTATGTATCGGGTTAAAGTCCCCAGATGCACCGGAATATTTGATTAAATCCATACGTGATACAGGTGCTAATTCGACCGGTTGAAGCGAATCGCTAACTTGGAGATTTGCTAACGTGCTCATGCGTTCATCCCCTTTCTCACAGCTTCATTAATAATAACGACGGATCTTGATTTAAAAATTGTGTTGCCGTTTTCGTCTTCACCGTTATTTTCTGTAACGAGAAAGCTCATTGTTCCACTTTTTCCTGTTTTCTCATAGTAATCTTTAACTTCCGTGTAGCAGTAAACGTCTTCACCAACATAAAGAGGACGCTCATAATGGAAACTTTGTTCCCCATGAATGAGTCCTTGTTTCGGAAGTTTTAGCTCTTCAATCGTTCCAAAATTGAGCGTACGTGCGAATGTAACAGGTGCAATGTTTTTTCCATAGCGTGAGTTTTTTGCATAGTCTTCATCGACAAAAATCGGATGTTCGTCACCGATCGAATGAGCGAATTTACGAACTGCCCCACGCTCGATTGTGTTCAACACTTTTTCTGAGCGTTTGCCAATCAAATCTTTGAACATTGTCTGTCCCCCTCGTATTTTTTTAAATAAAAATTAATCTTTTGGACCACCAGCAACATAGATAACTTGACCGTTTACGAATCCAGATGCTTCATCACAGAAAAATGCGACAGCGTTTGCAATATCTTCAGGTTTGCCACTACGAGCAACTGGAATTTGCGAAATCGCCCCTTGAACGAATTTATCAAAAGGCACTCCAACTCTTTCTGCCGTTGCTTTCGTCATTTCTGTTTCAATGAAACCAGGTGCAACAGAGTTTGTCGTGACCCCATATTTACCTAGCTCAATTGCAAGTGCTTTCGTAAAACCTTGAAGACCCGCTTTTGCAGCTGCATAGTTTGCTTGACCACGATTTCCTTGGGCAGACGTCGATGAAATGTTTACGATACGTCCATATTTTTGCTCAACCATATACTTTTGTGCTGCACGTGCACAGTTGAATGAACCTTTCAAGTGAACGTCCATCACTAGTTGCCAATCTTCGTCTGTCATTTTAAAAAGCAAGTTGTCACGAATAATTCCAGCGTTGTTAACGAGAATATCAACTTTTCCAAATTGATCGGCGACAGCTTTCACTGATGCTTCTACCTGTTCAGCGTCAGCAACGTTTGTTACTTGTGTCATCACTTCGAAGCCTTTATCACGAAGTTCTTTCGCACCTTGCTCCAACGCTTCTTCGTTAATGTCAAAAATTGCGACTTTTGCGCCTTCTTCTGCAAATTTCGTTGCAATTCCGAGTCCAATACCCCGGCTTCCTCCTGTTACAATTGCAACTCTACCGTCAAATCTTCCCATCTGAATGACTCCTCCTTTTTTCTGTTTAAACACTTAAAAAAATCTACATCTTTAACATACCGAGTATTCAGTTTGTTGTCAAAGCATTATATGTGTAATATTTTACTCGGGGGATATTTTCACCTTATTTACTAGCCAAAAAAGAGAAGGCACTCTATCATAAAA